>JAUNCQ010000007.1:38167-58174 GCA_030526515.1 Coriobacteriia bacterium | reverse complement strand
GAGGACGGCGGCCATCCCGGTGACATAGGCGACCCCGACTACATTGACGACTCCGGCGGCTCCAACGGCAAGGACCAGACCGGCAGCGGCTCCGGCATCAAGAACGAGGACGTTGACGACTACCTGCCCAAGGACAAGGACCCCGCCAAGAAGGACGAAAAGGTCGACCTGAAGAAGTCCGACCTGAAGAAGGTCGCCACCAAGGACCACAAGGCCACCAAGAAAAAGAAAAAGGGCAAGCCGGACAAGAAGACCCCGGCTCCCCAGAAGTCCCAGGCCGGAAAGAAGAAGGCGGACAAGCCTTCGCCCCAGATGGTCCAGGTTGCCCGCGCCGTGCGCAACCAGGCAAGCAGCCCCGCCGCCCAGCTGGGCGGAACCCCCGGCATCTTGCTGGCGGCACTAGCTCTGCTGTGCGTGGCCGGCGGCATTGCCTGGGAGGTCAGACGATTCCGGTCCCTGCGCCCTGCAGCGCACACCGCTACCGAATCATCACCGAACCATAAGATGGAGGTATAACCCGTGAATTCCCAAAGCTCCCTGCTCACCTTGCTGCAAGACACCTTGCACTCGGCAAGCGACGTGCTGCTGTACCCGGTGCTCTTCCTGCTGATCGCGGGCATTGTGGTGGCCCTGTTCGAAATAGGCACCCTGGTGGTGGAGTTCACCCAGGAGCGCCGCTACTTCCAGGACCAGACCCCGCAGATGCTCCGCAGCATCACCGAGGTTGAGCCTGAGCTCATGGGCAGCGCCATCGTGGACAGCGGCCTGATCAAGCCCCAGCAGGAAGTGCTGGGCACTTTGTTCGAAAACCGCGACCTGCCGGAGGAAAGCCGCTGGGCCCTGGCCAAGAAGCTGCTGGGCAAGGAGCGCCAGCGCATCATGAGCCGCGCCGGCTTCGATGAGGTCATCTCCAAGGTCGCTCCCATGATCGGCCTGATGGGCACCCTGATCCCCCTGGGCCCGGGCCTGGTCGCCTTCGGCGAAGGCGATGCCAGCGTCATGGCCTCTGCCATGCTGGTCGCCTTCAGCACCACCGTCACCGGCCTGGCCGTGGCCGTGGTCACGTACCTGATAGCCCGCGTGCGCCGTCGCTGGTACGGCCAGTACCTGGCATCCCTGGAGGCGGGCGTGACCTGCATGCTGGAGCGCATGGACTCCCTTTCGCCCAAGGGAGGTGCTGACGCATGAGGCGGCACCGTGACGTGATGTCCTCCGACCTGCTGGAGCCCGAGTCCCCGGACGACAGCGACCTGATGTCGGGCCTGGGCAACCTGGCGGACTGCATGCTGGTGATCGTCTGCGGCCTGATGGTGGCCTTCCTGGTCCACTACAACGTGTTCGAGAACACCCAGTACACCAAGGTCGAGCCCACCGGCGTGAAGATCGAGGCCGACCAGGACCCCCAGCAGTCCGACGACTCCGCCCAGTCCAGCGAAACCGGCTCCTACAAGAAGCTGGGCACGCTCTACCAGGATGAGGAAACGGGCGAAATGTACTACCTGAACGACGAAGAGGACGGCGAATAGCCTCCGAAAAACGGGAATAGAGCCGCTCAAGGCGGCTTGAACGCTGATTGACGTGAAAGGACGGATATGAAGCGTATTGCAGACATGAGTCTTCGCCGCACGATGCTGCGAAATTCCATCGCCATGGCGGCGGCCCTGACCCTGGGAGCCGCTGCGGTGCCGGCAACGGCAGCGGTGGCCTTTGCCGACGAGCAGGCGGGCGCTGCGTCCACCTGGCAGGAAGCGGTTCAGAAGGGCTCCGAGCTGAGCCCCGTCGCCACCGATGACTCGAAGTGGGCCATTGCCGTGGATGGAGAGCGCACCTATGCGGGCGGCTCCGTGGGAGCTGATGCTTCGGTGACGGTGAACGGCTCCGGCTGGATCATCTTCGACTGGAAGATGGACAAGGGTACCAACGGCGACTGGAACGACAAGGCCAACGTCAAGCTGGACGGCACCCAGAAGTACTCTATCGGCGCGAACAGCTCCTCCGACGTGGCGTGGAAGACCGTGGTGATTCCCGTCACCGGCGACGGCGACCATACCGTGACCT
Organism: Coriobacteriia bacterium; assembly: GCA_030526515.1. Lineage (GTDB taxonomy): Bacteria > Actinomycetota > Coriobacteriia > Coriobacteriales > Eggerthellaceae > SUG1186. The sequence goes on along the minus strand of JAUNCQ010000007.1, from coordinate 56,116 downwards.
GGGCCTACCCGGACAACAGCAAGGGCCATGACTCCCTGCTGTGCCTGGACAACGTCCGCTTTGCCACCGAGCAGACCGCGGTGACCGCCACGGCGGGCCAGAACTGCTCCGCCACCGCGACCTCCGGCTCCGACATGGTCACCCAGGTGGACCCCGGCACCAAGGTCACCTTCACCTCCGCTCCTGCTGACGGCTATGTGACCACCGGCTGGTTCGCCGACGCCGAGCTGACCGACCAGCTGTCCACGGCGGCGACCTACGTGGTGACCGTCTACGACGAGCCCGTGACCCTGTACACGGCCAGCATGAAGTACTTCAACGGCCTGGGCACGGAAGCCGAGCCGTATCAGATTGGCACCGTGGCGGACCTGAACACCCTGTCCGACCTGGTCCAGAAGGGCAACGACTTCCAGGGCACCTACTTTGCCCTGACGGCGAACGTCCGCTCCAACAATGCGCTGACGGCGCCTATCGGCACCAAGGCCACTCCCTTCAACGGCGTCTTCGACGGTGCTAGCAAGAAGTTCAGCTACGAGAACAAGGCCCTGTTCGGCTACCTGGGCTCCAACGCCGTGGTGAAAAACCTGAGCCTGAGCGACATCACCATCGAGAGCGAGGAAACCTACACGGGCTCCCTGGCAAACGTCAGCAACGGCACCATCCAGAACGTGACGGCCGACTTCATCAAGGTGTCCTCCACCAAGGACCGCGTGGGCGGCCTGGTGGGCTCCATGGGTGCTGGCGCGGTGATCGAGGACTGCGACCTGCGCATGTACTACGTCAAGTCCAGCTACGTCAGCAACACGTCGGGTTCCGTTGGCGGTCTGGTGGGCGAAGCAGCCGGTGGCAACGGCATCATCCGCGGCTGCCTGGTCCGCTCCTTCACCACCGACAACGCGGTGGGCGTGTACACCGGCTCTGACTGCAGCAACGCCGGCGGCATCGTGGGCAAGGCCGTTTCCTACAGCATCACGATCTCCGACTGCCAGGCCCTGGTCAACGTGGAGGGCAAGAACTACGCCGGCGGCATCGTGGGCGCGCTCAGCTCCTCCGTCACGGTCAAGAACTGCCTGTACAGCGGCAACGTGGTTGCCAATGAGAAGGACGCTGGCGGTATTGTGGGCAACGTGTCCAGCACCGCCACCCTCCAGAACAACGTGTCCCTGGGCACCGTCACCGCTCTGGGCAGCGGCTCCTTCGCCGGCGGCATCATGGGCACCAGCGAAGGCTCCACCCCGACCGTTTCCGGGAACGTTTCCCTGGTGGGCGAAGTCAACGCCGGCACCGCCGGCCGTGTGCTGGGCCAGAACAAGACCAACTGGAGCGGCAACGGCGCGACTCTGTCCGGCAACTACGGCTATGCCGGCACCAGGCTTTCCGGCGCGGTTTCGTCCGATAGCGACGCAGCGGGCCTGAACGGCGCGGCCGTGACCGCCGACGAGCTGACCGGCTCCGAGGTCCCCGCAGCGTTCAGCAGCCTTCCCGCCGACAGCTGGGAGGTTGCCGCAGGCACCCTGCCCAAGCTGAAGGCCGCCAAGCCCGCGGCCTATGCGCCCGCGGCCCTTCCGGCCTACGTGGGCGTGAGCTGCGCCGGCCTGGAGGCAAGCTTCAAGGATGCCAGCTCTGTTTCGCCCACCACCAACAATGCGGCGAACTGGACCGTTTCCGAAGACGGCACCTATGGCAAGGCGACTGCCGGCACCAAGGCGTCCATCATCGTCCAGGGCGGCGGCTGGCTGATCTTCGACTGGCGCATGGACGCCTATGACACCACTTCCAGCTGGAATGACAAGCTGCAGGCCAAGCTGACCTTCGACGACAGCACCTCCACCAAGGCAAGCCTTGGCGCCAACTCCAGCAGCTGCACCACGTGGACGACCCAGACCGTGGCCGTTCCCGCCGGCAAGCACGTGGTCACCTGGGCCACGCGCGATGTGTCCGGCATCCCCAATGCCCTGTGCCTGCGCAACGTCCGCTACGTTACCCAGAAGACCGCGGTGAACGTGGCCCATGACGAAAACGTGGAATCCGTCACCGTGAAGGTCGGCAGCACCGAGGTGACCGACGGCATGGTCGCCCCCGGCGACAAGGTGACGGTCACCGTGACCACCAAGAACGGCTACTACCTGAAGGGCTGGAAGGCATCGGCCGAAAGCCAGGACTTCCTGAGCACCGCCTCCTCCTACACCTTCACGGCAACCGACGAGCCGGTGAGCCTGTACGCCGCCAGCTACGCGCCGCTGAAGGGCCAGGGCACCCAGGAGAGCCCGTACCTGATCGAGGGCGCAGATGACTTCAACGCCTTCGCCCAGCTGGTGGCCAACGGCGTCACCTTCCAGGGCGAGCACCTGAAGCTGACCGCGTCCCTGGACTGCTCCGCCGCTGCCATTAACGCCGTGGGCGGTACCTTCAAGGGCACCTTCGACGGCAACGGCAAGACCGTGAGCAACTACAACGGCACCGATGCCCTGTTCAACACCCTGGGCAACGACGGCGTGGTGCAGAACCTGACCATGGCAAACGCCGAGGTCACCAGCGCATCCGGCAAGGCCGCCCTGCTGGTAGCCTCCGCCTCCGGCTCCTCCGAGCAGCCGGCCAAGATCCTCAACTGCACCGTGGGCGGCACCCTGACGGCGACCAGCACCAGCACCTCCGGCAACGCCGGCGCCCTGGTGGCCAGCGCGGTGTGCGCTCAGATCGAGGACTGCTCCGTCGACGCCCGCGTGACCAGGAGCAACGGCAAGGACACCCTGAGCCAGGTCACCGGCGGCGTTGCGGGCTCCATTAGCTCCACCACCGTTACCCGGACGTCCTTCGTGGGCACCGTCCAGGGCGACAACGCGTCCTGCATGGGCGGCGTGGCCGGCACCGTGAACAACTCCACCATGTCCCAGTGCTTCGTCCAGGCCAGCCTGGCCGGCGGTCGCTGGGTCGGCGGCGTGATGGGCTACAGCAGCAGCAAGGCCACCATCGAGGACTGCCTGGTCCAGGGCTTCGTGTTCGCCACCCAGTACGCGGGCGGCGTTGCGGGCAACCTGACCGGCGGCAACTCCTCCAGCACGCTGGCGCTGGCCAAGAACTGCATCGTGCTTGCCGAAGTCACCTCCAACGGCACCTACGCCGGCGGCATCGTGGGCCAGGTCGACAAGGGCACCGTCGAGGGCTGCTACGCGCTCCAGCCGAGCGTTTCCGGCACTTCCCAGGTTGCTCGCGTGGGCACGGCCCTGAGCGCGGGCTCCGTGGAGGGCTGCTTCGGCTATCGCGACATGACGGTGGAGGGCACCGCCTCTACGGGCGAAAACGCCGACGGCACCGACTTCAGCGGCGCCGACCTGCTGAGCAAGGATGTCTTCTCCGGCCTGAGCGCCGACGCGTGGACCGTTGCCTCGGGCGCCCTGCCGGTCCTGAAGGCCGTGGACGCCTCCATCCAGGGCGGCCTGCCCGACTACCTGGTGGCCCAGATGAACCAGGCCGCTGCCGACAAGGTCGCTGACCAGATCGGCAAGCTGGGCGAGATCACGCTGGAGAGCGCGGCCAAGATCGAGTCCGCCCGTGCCGCCTACGACGCACTGACCGACGCCCAGAAGGCGCTGGTCTCCAACTACTCCACGCTGACTGAAGCCGAGGAGGCCTACGCCAAGCTGGTGGCCGACCATAACGCCGTGGAGGCCGTGGAGGCCCGCATCAACGCCCTGGGCACCATCACGCTGGAAAGCGCAGCCCAGGTCCAGGCAGCCCGTGCTGCCTACGATGCCCTGGATACCGACCTGAAGGCCCAGGTATCCAACTACGACGTGCTCCAGGCTGCCGAGGAGCGCCTGAAGGTCCTTGCCGACGACAAGGCCGCTGCCGAGACCGTCACGAAGATGATCCAGGAGATCGGCACCGTGTCCCTGAAGAGCAAGGACGCCATCGACGCGGCCCGCGCCGCCTACGACGCCCTGTCTGACGAGCAGAAGGCCCTGGTGGGCAACGTGGAGGTCCTGACCAAGGCCGAGTCCACCTACCAGAAGCTGGTGACGGAGTCCAAGGCCAAGTCCGTGACCCTGAAGGGCGTGACCTACGTGGTCAGCGGTGCCAACGCCAAGGTCTCCAAGGTGGCCTCCAACGTCACCTCCGTGTCCGTTCCCGCCACGGTGAAGATCGGCACCACCACCCGCAAGGTCACGTCGGTGGGCACCAAGGCCTTCTACGGCAAGACCAAGCTGACCAAGGTGACCCTGGGCAAGTACGTGACCAGCATCGGCCGCTACGCCTTCCAGGGCTGCAAGTCCCTGAAGGCCGCCGTGCTGCCGTCTTCCATCAAGACCATCGGCAAGCAGGCCTTTGCCAAGACCGGCCTGACCAAGCTGGTCCTGCCCAAGGCGACCCTGGGCGAGGGCGTGTACCGCGGCTGCACCAAGCTGGCCAAGGTTACCGTCCCCAAGGGCGTGAAGTCCCTGCCTGCAAAGACGTTCCTTGGCTGCAAGAGCATCAAGTCCCTGACGCTGCCCAGCACCACGTACAAGATCGGCTCCCACGCCCTGTACGGCACCAGCGTCAAGACCCTGAAGGTCGGCTCCAAGAAGCTGACCTCCGCGCGGGTCAAGTATGCCCTGAAGGGCTCCAAGGTGACCGTGGTCAAGGTCCCTGCATCCAAGGTGAAGGCCTATAAGAAGGTCTTTGCCAAGAAGAACAGCGGCAAGGCCGTGAAGGTCACGCGCCTGAGCTAGCGCGCGGCCGCACCGCTGCCCGGGAGCCCCTGCGGCTCCCGGGGCCGGGGTCCCGCCTGCGGCACTGCGGGCGGGACCCCGGACCGTGTGAACGAAAAGAGAGGAGGAGGTGAGCATGGCTCGCAAGAAGAGCGCGGAGGAGCTGGCCCTGGAGGCCGAGCTTTCCGCGGTAAAGAACGCCAAGCGCGGCAAGAAGGACAAAAACGCCACGGCGGAGCAGGCCCTGGAGGCGGAGCTGGCGTCCGGCAGGGGAGCCAAGCGCAGCGGGAACTCTGGCAAGGCGGAAGGTGATGCCGCATTGCCAGAGGTCGAGGCACCGTCCCGCACCAAGGAGCGGAAGAAGCCGCAGCTGCCCAAGCAGCTGGCGTTCCTTTCGTCCCCCAAGGGAAAGCTGGCCGCCGCAGGAGCGGTGGTCGCGCTGATCGTGGTCGTTGTGGCCGTGGCGGGCGTGGTCAAGTGGAACTCCACGGACAAGTGGGACGGCTCCGCGGACGTGGAGTGGTACGACCCCGCCAATCCCAAGGAAAGCTACACCCTGACCACCGCCGAGCAGCTGGCCGGCCTGGGCAAGCTGGTCGACGAGGAAGCCGTGCTGTTCCAGGGCGTGACCGTGAAGCTGGGCTGCAACCTGGACATGTACGACATCCCCATGAAGCCCATCGGCTCCGGTCGCACCATCAACGGCGTGACCTATGAGTTCAACGGCAATTTCGACGGTCAGGGCCACACCATCAGCGGTCTGAACGTGGAGGAGGACACCTGGGATGACTGCGGCCTGTTCGGCGCCGTTGCCGGCGACTACGTCAAGAACCTGACGGTCGAGGGCAAGGTCACGGGCGAGGTCAGCGTCGGCGGCATTGCCGGCGTGGCCAACAGCACGTCCTTCGTCAACTGCACGAACCGCTGCAAGGTCACCGCGCTGCGCACCGCCACCAGCTTCTACCCGGTTTCCGCCAACTGCGGCGGCGTGGTGGGCATGTGGCTTGCAGCCCGCACCAAGGACAACATGGGCTTCGAGCTGAAGAACCTGGTGAACGAAGGCCAGGTTTCCGCCCGTGCCGCCAGCGTGGGCGGCGTGGTAGGCCATCTTGCCAGCTCCAACGGCGCTCGCCTGGCCGTGGAGGGCCTGACGAACCGCGGCACCGTTGAGCTGTTCGCTGAAACGGACGAGCGGGACGAAGGCGCCGGCGGCGTCATCGGCCTGGTGGGAGCCTACGGTGACTCCACTACCTTCGCCAAGCTGGTGAACGACGGCGAGGTGTCCTGTTCCTCGGTGCTGTGCGTGGGCGGCGTGTTCGGCTCCTTCGGCCAGCCTGCTGAAACCTGCACCGTTTCCGACTGCGTGAACAACGGCCGCGTGGCTGCCAACGCCAGCGACGACCGCGCCCATGTGGGCGGCGTGTTCGGCTACGTCGACGATCCCGCCGAAGAGTACCCGGGCTGCGCCAACAACGGCGAGCTTGCGGCAACCAACGGCAACGCCGACGACGTGTACTCCGACGCGGGGAAGGGGGTATGGGATCAGTGGGAGATCGAGCATCCCAAGTCCTACTAGCCTCGCGCCTGCGTGAGCTGGCGGCCTGCGCCCTGGCGCTGCTGCTGGCGGTCTGCATGCTTGCCTTCGCCCCGTCCCAGCGCGCCTACGGCGTGAACGAGTACTGGGACGCTGGCGTGTACTCCAAGAACCTGTGGACCAAGTATGCGGACACTTCCTGGTACAGCGCCAACAAGGACTCCGCCGTCTACACCATCACCACGGCGGAGCAGTTCGCGGGCCTGAGCAAGCTGGTGACCACCCAGGGCGTTGACTTCCGGGGCAAGACCGTGCGCCTGGGGGCCAACATCGACCTGAAGGGCCACCAGTGGCTGCCCATCGGCTGCGATGAGGACAACTATTGGGACGATTCCCCGTTCCGGGGAACCTTCGACGGCCGGGGCCACACCATTTCCGGCCTGTACATCAAGAACGCCTGGCACCACCAGGCGCTGTTCGGCAAGATCTACGACGCCACCCTGAAGAACTTCACGGTCAAGGGCAAGGTGACCACCGGCTGGGGAGCAGCGGGCGTGGTGGCCCTTTCCGAGCGGAGCACGCTCAGCAACATCACCAACTACGCTGACGTGACCACCCTGTTCAAGTCCGGCGACGGCGGCTTCTCCAGCACCGCCGGCGGCGTGGTGGCCTACGTGGTGGACGTGTACGTGACCCAGAACGGCGCCAAGTCGTCGGTGCTGACGGGCCTGCGCAACTACGGCAACGTGGAGATCGCGGGCATCACCGAGCAGGGCGGCGGCGTGGGCGGCATTGCCGGCTCCCTGATAGCGGCCGACGACGACAAGGCCATCCAGGTGACCCAGTGCGAAAACTACGGCACCGTGCATGCGCTTTCGTCCAACTACCCTGACATCTACATGAAGGGCGCCGGCGGCATTGTGGGATCCACCGCGACCTACGGCAACTACGAGGTGTCCGACTGCTCCAACGTGGGCGACGTGTCCAGCGACAACCTGGCCTCCACCGGCGGCATCGTGGGCGCCATCTCCGGCCTGAGCAGCTCCGTTTCCTACTGCTACAACGCAGGAAGCGTGAACGGGGCGTCGCCCGAGGCGGTTTCCGCGGCGGGCGGCATAGTGGGCCGCAGCGTGGCTGCCCATACCGGCTCTACCACGCTTTCCGTGGTGAGCTGCTACAACGTGGGCAAGGTGACCGGCCGCGGTGCCAACATATCCGCCATCCTGGGCGCTACCAGCGGCTATGGCGAGGACTGGGACAGCACCGACGCGGGCACCACCGTGGTGAACGACTCCAACTACTACACCGAGGACAGCGTGCAGCGCTCGGTCCAGGGCGACGTGCTGTTCCAGAAGGGCACCGTGGACGCGGCCCAGCCCGTTTCCCGGGACCAGATCAACTCGGCTGAGGTCATCAAGAACCTGAATGCCACCGACAAGTCCATGGACCACTTCGCGGAAGGCGAGCTTTCGCCCAAGCTGGAGCTGAAGGCCGGGACTGACATGGGCCTGGACGACTCCTCCGCGGAAGGCAAGGGCGAAGACGCCCAGACCACCGTGAGCCAGGAGGAGCCCGCCCATCAGAAGGAAACCCACATGTACGCGGTTTCGCCCGACAAGGCCGACCAGGCATTTTCCGACGTGCCCCTGAACGTGGTCCTTGCGGTCGTGATCGCCGTGCTGCTGTTGCTGGTTGCCGGCTCCGTTGCCTGGCAGCTCGGCTATTTCAAATCTCAGACAAGAAGGCTCAAGGCTGTGCCGAGCCCCCAGGAAAGGTAGAGGTAAGTAGAACATGATGGAAAATCCGATTATCGCCGCAATCTCCATGATCTCCCAGGGTGCCATGTACCCGGTGATCGTGGCCCTGGTGCTGATGCTGCTGGTCACCGTGGTGCTGGTGGTGACCACGGTGGTGGAGTACTTCACCGAGCGCCGCCTGTTCAAGGTTTCCGTGCCGCAGCTGGTGCGTGACCTGGAGGAGTCCGACTGCCAGGGCATTCCCGGCACCATTGCCGCCAGCGACCTGGTGAAGCGCCAGAAGATCGCCCTGATGCAGCTGTTCAACGTGCGCGACCTGCCCCAGGAGGCCCGCTGGAACGTGGCCAAGCGCGCGGTCTACGAGTGCGGCGAGCATTATCGCCGTCGCGAGGCCGTTGCCGAGGTGCTGGCCAAGATCGCTCCCATGGTGGGCCTGATGGGCACCATCATCCCGCTGGGCCCCGGTCTGCAGGCCCTGAGCACCGGTCAGATCGGCGACCTGGCAAGCGCCCTGGTGGTCGCCTTCGACACCACGGTCCTGGGCCTGCTCTCCGCCGCCCTGTGCCTGCTGGTGGCCCGGGTGCGCAACCGCTGGAACACCGACTACGCCAATGCCCTGGACTCCCTGACCGGCACGCTGTTCGACAAGCTGGCCGACCTGGAGGAGGCCGGCGACCTTGAGTACGTGGCTCCCAGCTTCGAGCTCCAGTCTGCCGACGGGGAAGAGGACGCGGGCGAAAAGGCTGCTGGCGAATCCGAGGAGGACGCTCATGGCAAGGACGAGTAGGGAGCGGACCACCAGCCGGGAGCGCAGCCTGGGGGCGGCGTCCTTCGCGGGCCCGGCGCCTGCGAAGGGTGACCTGGACCCCATGTCCGGCATGGCCAACCTGGTGGACGTCATGCTGGTGTTCGCCTGCGGCCTGCTGCTGGCCCTGGTGGTGAACTACGGCGTTGACCTGACGGCCATGGACGCGGTCACCCAGACGGGCGAAATGGAGCAGGTCGACAGCGCCGAGGAGATCACCCAGTCCACCGACGACGGCGGAAAGGGCTACGAGGAGCTGGGCCGCGCCTACCGCGACCCCAAGACCGGTCAGCTCTACATTGAGGTGCAGGAGTAGCCATGGGGACTATGAGCAAGACCGTTGCGCGGATGGCCACGGCAGGCGTTGCCTTGGCCTTGGGCCTGGGCTGCCTGGCGGGATGCCAGGGCAAGGCCGATGAGCGCCAGGCCGGCCGCGCCCTGGACCATGTGGTGACCGAGCAGGACGTCATGGACTACCTGGACGACTTCCGCAAGGGGAGCGCCACCGCGGACGACGACGCCTGGGCCGCCTGGATGGGCAAGATGGGCACCACGCCGGAGAAGCTCCGTGCCGAGGTGGTGCGCTACCTGGCCGAAAACTGGCTGGTGGAGCGCGCGGCCGAACAGGCCGGCGTGGGGGTCACCGACGAAGAGGTGGACCAGAAGGTCCAGGAGCAGAAGGACCTGTACACCAGCGACCTGGCCTGGCAGCGCGCCCTGATCAACTCCGGGTACACGGAGGACTACTACCGGCTTTCGGTGAAGTCCGATTTGCTGCGGGAAAAGATCAAGGGGACGTTCGTTTCGCCCACCCAGGTCACCGATGAGGAGCTGGAAAGCTTTGCCAACAGCCAGATGTCCAGCCGCATAACCCGCAGGACCTCCGCCGTGTTCGTGGAGGCGGAAAGGGACTCCAACAAGCGCATGTCCGCCAAGGCCAAGGCGGCGGACGCCCGCAAGGAGCTGCTGGACGGGGCCGACTTCGCCCAGGTGTTCGCCAAGTACTCCAGTACCAAGCACTCCGAGGACGGCAACATGGGCTACGACCTGGTGAGCGTGCCCAACGTAGCGTACCGGGAGGCCATGGCCGGCCTGCGTGAGGTGGGCGACGTGTCCGACGTGGTGGAGGCTGACGACGGCTACTACGTGATCGTGGTGACGGACGTGTTCGAGGTGCCCGAGGGCAACCGCTACAAGCTTTCGCAGTTCCCCCAGGAGCTGCTGGATGCCTGGCGTGCCCAGATGGGCACCACCGGCACCAGCGACGAATATGACGCGTTCATGAGGGAGAACGTGAGCGAGGTGCAGATTGCCGTGGAGCCCATGCCCGACGGCCTGCCCTATGACGTGGAGCCCGTGGCGGCGGCTGGTGCCGGCGTCGGCGCGGCAGAATCTGAGGAGCAGGGCGAAAAGCCCGCTGATGAAGGGAGCAAGTGATGATTCGCAGGACATTCGTTAAGGGAGCCCTGACCGCAGCAGTGGCCGTGGCCCTGGGCGCAGGCGGCCTGTGCCTGACCGGCTGCGGCGGCTCGGGCGGGTCCGCAGGCGGAACCACGTCGGGCGGCTCCGGTGCCGGCGCGGCCCAGGAGGCCGTTGAGCTGCAGATCTTCGCGGCCAACTCCCTGGAAAAGGCCATGACCGAGGTGCAGAAGTACTACACGTCCCTGCATCCGGAGGTGACTTTCGCCGACAGCCAATTCAAGGCCTCCGGCGACCTGGTTGAGATGCTGGTGGCAGGCGCCCCGGCCGACATCCTGATCACGGCATCGTCGGGCACCATGGACAGCGCCGAGGCGTTCGTCGTGCCGGAGACCCGCATGTCCATGTTCACCAACGACCTGATCGTGTGCGCCTCCGAGAAGAGCAAGCTCAAGATCAACGACCTGAAGGACCTGAAGTCCAAGAAGGTCAAGAAGATCGCCGTGGGCGACCCGGCCTTCGTGCCGGCGGGCAAGTACGCCAACCAGTCCCTGTACTCCGCCGAGATCACGGGCGACCGCATGTACTCGGCGGCTGAGGGCGAAGGCGGCAGCTACGGCGGCGGCATCCAGGACAAGATCGCCCTGGCCGACAAGGTAGGCACCTGCGCCGCGTGGGCTGCCAGCGGCAACGTGGACGTGGGCTTCATCTACAGCTCCGACCTGTACCGCTACGAGGGCATCAAGAACATCTACACGGTGCCCGAGGAGCTGCACAAGACCATCATCTACCCTGGCGCGGTCATCAACACCTCCAAGTACCAGGAGCAGGCGGAAACCTTCCTGAAGTTCTGCATGACCGACCCCGAGGCCCTGAAGATCTGGCAGGAAAACGGCTTCGAGCTGAAGTAGGGGAGCAGGGCGAAAGCCCCGCGCGGCTTGGCTGCCGGCTGCGGTGCGTGGCCCGGTCGGTGGTCGGCCGCTGGCAGTGCGCTCGCGACCGTATGTTTCGTCCTGCTGATGAGGACCCGCTTCGGCGGGTCCTTCTGCGTCCGGGGCCCGGTTGCCTGTGGGAGCGCGGGCGCAGCCGGGGCCGGAGGGGCAGGTGGCGCCCGCGGTCCGGGGCATTGTGGACGAAACGTGGAGAGCCCCGGGGGTTTTCAGAATTGTTTAAGAAAAGCGTTCTAGAATGAGTGCAAACAAGGACAGCGTTTCGCATGAAGGAGCGTGAACGAAATGACCGATAACATGGATCGTCGGGATTCCGACCAGGAGCAGGGCAGCGCCTACTCCTACACCCGCGACCAGCTGCAGGCTGCCGGCGGCACGGCCCAGGAGTCCGTGGCCCCGGAGGAGCTCGTGGCCGAGCCCGTTGAGCCCGCGGCCCAGCCGACCCAGCCTCAGCCGGCCGTGACCGAGCCCCTGCGCCCGGCTGCCAGCGCGCAGCCGCAGCCGCAGCCCCAGCCCCAGGCTCAGCCCCAGCCCCAGCACGCCTGGGAGCCGGCGGCCACCCGACCCCAGCCGGCCCAGCCCCAGTACCAGGTGAACCCGGCGGCCCGCCAGGCCTACACCGCTCCGGCGGCCGAGGCCACGGCCCGCAAGGCCCGCCATGACAAGCCGGGCCAGCCCAAGGACCGCAGCGGCCTGAAGACCTTCGGCATGGGCTTTGCCGGCGCCGCCCTGGCCTGCGTGATCGCCTTCGGCGGCAACGCCATGCTGCACAACGGCAACCCGCTGGCAACCACCACGGTCATCGGCGGCACCGGCAGCCAGATCACCGCGGTTGACCAGGATGCCAGCCTGCCGGTGCAGGTGTCCCAGAAGTGCCTGCCCTCCGTGGCGTCCATCGACGTGTACGCCAAGCAGTCCTCCCTGGACCCCTACGGCGGCCTGTTCGGCATGTACGGCTACAGCGACTCCGATGAGCTGACCAAGTCGTCCCTGGGCTCCGGCGTGGTCCTGAGCAAGGACGGCTACATCATCACCAACTACCACGTGATCGAAAACGCCGATGCCCTGAAGGTCACCGTGGGCGGCAACGAGTACGACGCTGAGATCGTGGGCTCGGACGAAAGCTCCGACGTGGCCGTGATCAAGGCCAAGGGCGCCACCGACCTGGTTCCCATGGACATTGGCGACTCCGACCAGCTGACCGTGGGCGAATGGGTCATGTCCATCGGCAGCCCCTTCGGCCTTGAGCAGTCCGTGGCAACGGGCATCGTGTCCGCCACCAGCCGCTCCCAGATCATGAGCGCCGAAGACGGCTCCGGCAACGTGACCATGTACCCCAACATGATCCAGACCGATGCCGCCATCAACCCGGGCAACTCGGGCGGTGCGCTGGTGGACTCCCAGGGCCGCCTGATCGGTATCAACACCATGATCACGTCCTATTCGGGCAACTACTCCGGCGTGGGCTTTGCCATTCCGGTGAACTATGCCATCAACCTGGCCCAGCAGATCATGGAGGGCAAGACCCCGACCCACGCGCAGCTGGGCGTGACCCTGTCCTCCGTGGACAAGAGCTCCGCTGACCGCTACGGCTTCGACGTGACCGAGGGCGCCTATATCAGCTCCGTGGCCAGCGGCTCCGGTGCCGACAAGGCCGGCCTGCAGGTGGGCGACATCGTTACCAAGCTCAACGACACCAAGATCAAGTCCGCAAGCGACCTGATGCTGGCAGTCCGCTCCCAGAAGGTGGGCTCCAAGGTCACCGTGGAGTACCACCGCGACGGCAAGCAGGAATCCGCCGAGGTCACCCTGGGCTCCGACGGCACCTCCAGCAAGAAGCAGGAGGAGTCCAAGAAGGGCCAGGAGCAGGGCGGGGACGACCGTGGCCAGGGCCAGGACGACCAGGGCTACAACCGTGAGCAGCTGGAGGACCTGTTCGAGCGCTACTTCGGCGACAGCTTCGGCTACGGCCGCTAAGCTGCGACCGCTAGGCTGCGACCGCAAGCCACGGCCACCGGGCCTGACCCCGCGGCCTGATCGCAGGGCCTGACCCCGCATAGCGCCTGAATGTTCGGGGCGAAAGGGAGCATGCGCTTTCCTTTCGCCCCGTTCTTGATTTTTTGGGGCAAAAGCGGAGGGCTGCTGAATTATGTGAGTTGTTGTGGGCAGGCGGGGGCCGTTCACGCTACAATTAATCAAATGTGTGTCCGATTAGCGGCTGAAAGGATGAACCCATGGCCGATGAGTATCAGTACAAGCGCGTTCTGCTGAAGCTTTCCGGTGAGTTCCTGGCAGGTGACCAGGGCTACGGCGTCGACCCGAACGTGGTCGATGGCCTGGCAGAGGAGATCGCCGAGATCGTGAAGGGCGGCGTGCAGCTGGCAGTCGTCGTTGGCGGCGGCAACATCTTCCGCGGCATGGCCGGTTCCGCCAAGGGCATGGACCGTGCCCAGGCCGACTACATGGGCATGCTGGCAACCGTCATGAACGCGCTGGCGCTGCAGGACTCCTTCGAGCGCCACGGCGTGAGCAGCCGCGTTCAGAGCGCCATCAACATGCAGCAGGTGTCCGAGCCCTACATCCGTCGTCGCGCCGAGCGCCACATGGAGAAGGGTCGCGTGGTCATCCTGGCCGCCGGCACCGGCAACCCGTACTTCACCACCGACACCACCGCAGCCCTGCGCGCCTGCGAGCTGAACTGCGAGTGCCTGATGAAGGCAACCAAGGTCGACGGCGTGTACGACAAGGACCCGGTGAAGAACCCCGACGCCAAGAAGTACGACCGCATCACCTACCATGAGGTCCTGACCCAGGGCCTGCATGTCATGGATGCCACGGCAACCAGCCTGTGCATGGACAACAACGTCCCCATGATCGTGTTCGACCTGGGCGTGGAGGGCAACATCGCTCGCGCGCTGCGGGGCGAAAACGTCGGTACGGTCGTCGAATAACCATTTGAGGAGAGAGCAATGACTGCTGAGATTATGGAACGCGCCGAAGAGCGCATGAACAAGGCCATGGCCAACCTGCAGACCGCCTTCGCGTCCGTGCGCACCGGTCGCGCCAACCCCATGGTGCTGGACAAGATCAAGGTCGACTACTACGGCGTGCCCACCCCGATCAACCAGATGGCAGCCGTGAAGTCCCCGGACGCCCACATGCTGACCATCGAGCCCTGGGACAAGTCCTGCCTGGGCGGCATCGAGCATGCCATCCTCACCTCCAACCTGGGCGTGACCCCCAGCAACGACGGCACCATGATTCGCCTGCCCTTCCCGGCACTGACCGAGGAGCGCCGCAAGGAGCTGGCCAAGGAGTGCAAGGGCTATGCCGAGGAAGCTCGCGTGGCCGTGCGCAACGCCCGTCGCGACGCCAACGCCGCCCTGGAGAAGGCCATGAAGGAAGATTCGCTGCCTGAGGACGAAAAGAAGCGCGGCGAGGCCAAGATCCAGAAGCTGACCGACAAGTACATCGCCGATGTTGAGGCTGCCTTCAAGAAAAAAGAAGCCGAGGTCATGGAAATCTAAACGCAACCGCGGCCCTTCGGGGCCGCGTCTGCTAAAGGGGACGGGAACGAATGAACAAGCCGCTCGAGTACATATACCCCAGCCCGCCGCAGGGACTGGACCCGCGCGACCTGGATCTGAACAGGATCCCGGAGCACGTTGCCCTGATCATGGACGGCAACGGCCGCTGGGCCAAGAAGCGCGGCTGGAAGCGCCTGAAGGGCCACAAGGCCGGCATCGAGGCCGTGCGCGAAAGCATCCGCATGGCCTCCGACCTGGGCATTCGCTACCTGACCATCTACTCTTTTTCGTCCGAGAACTGGAGTCGTCCCCAGGACGAGGTCGTGGGGCTCATGGACCTGTTCGCCAAGACCATGCTGGCGGAGGTGGACGGGCTGCATGAGGAGCACGTGCGGGTCATGACCATCGGCGACCTGAGCGCGCTGCCCCAGGAAACCCGTGATGCTTTCGACGAGGCCTGGGAGAAGACCAAGGACAACGACGGCCTGACGCTGGTCGTGGCCGTGAACTACGGCTCCCGTAACGAGATCGTCCATGCGGTGGAGCGCTACATGGAGGACGTGGGCACCGCGCTTGAGCGCGGTGTTGACCCGGAGCCCCTGACGGAGGAGGCCCTTTCGTCCCGCATGATGACGGCCGGCATTCCCGACCCGGACCTGCTGATCCGCACCAGCGGCGAGATGCGCATCTCCAACTTCCTGCTGTGGCAGATCGCCTACACCGAGCTGGTGGTGACCGACGTGCTGTGGCCGGACTTCGACCGCTATGAGTTCCTGCGGGCGCTGCTGGAGTACCAGGGCCGCGACCGCCGGTTCGGAGGGGTGAAGTAAGTGACCGATCCCGTTCTGACCGACGTTCCCGCGCAGCAGGACGAAGTCCACGCCGAGGGCCTGCCTCCGCGCATCGACAAGTCCGCCACCGCGCCGGAGCCTGAGGCCCCCAAGGTCAAGGCGACCACCCGTGCCGCCAATTTCGCCAAGGAGAAGACGCCCAAGCGCTTCAAGAACCCCACGGACCTGCAGGTGCGCATCCGCACCGGCGTGGTCTACATCGGCATTACCCTTGGCTGCATTCTGCTGGGCGAAATCCCCACGGTGCTCATGCTGGCCGCCACGGCGGGCATCTGCGCCGGCGAGTTCTACTACATGGTCCGCCGCGACGCCAAGTTGCCCAACGAGCTGCTGGGCATCATCGCCGCGGTGCTGTACCCGATATCCGTGTACTTCGCGGGCTGGGCGGGCCTGGTGGTGGTGACCGTTGCGCTCATGCTGTCGCTGCTGATCTGGTACGTGTTCTGGACCCGCGCCCGCATTGGCGATGTGTCCGTGAGCTTCTTCGGCGCCTGCTACACCGGCATGCTCCTTTCCGGCCTGATCGTCATTCGCATGGCGGTGCCCGGGTTCTGGGGCAGCGTCCTGCTGCTTTCGGTGTACGCCAGCGTGTGGGCCAACGACTCCTTTGCCTACCTGGTGGGCAGCAAGCTGGGCCGGCATAAGCTGGCGCCCCAGCTCAGCCCCAAGAAGAGCTGGGAGGGCTTCCTGGCCGGCCTGCTGTTCAGCGGCCTTGCGTTCATGCTGGTCACGCTGATTCCCGGCGTGACCCTGGGCCTGGGCCAGGCCTTCCTGTTCGGCGTTATCTGCGGCGTCATGGAGGTCCTGGGCGACCTGGCCGAAAGCCGCATCAAGCGCAACGTGGGCGTGAAGGACTCCGGCACCATCATGCCGGGCCACGGCGGTCTGCTGGACCGCTGCGATTCGCTGTTCCTGGCGTCCATCACGGCAGCGCTGCTCCTGGTGGGCAGTGGCGCCATCCCCTTCAGCATGTAAGCAACTCGCGGGGCGAAGCGGCTTTGCGGCCAGGGAGGCCGGGCGGCTGTTTCGCCCCGTTCTGATTTATTTGAAAGCAGGCTCTTATGTTCCAGCACACGTTCCCCCGCAACATCGTGGTCCTGGGGTCCACGGGGTCCATCGGCACCCAGACCCTGGACGTGGCCCGTCGGCATCCGGACAAGGTTCGCGTGGTGGGCCTGGCCGTGAACGGCAGCGTGCAGACCCTGGCCGAGCAGGCCCGCGAGTTCGGCGTGCAGCGCCTGGCCGTGGGCAACGCGGCTCTGGCGGGGGACGCGGCGGTGGCCGGCCTGTTCGACGGAGCGGAGCTGGGCTTTGGCGCCCAAGCGGTGGTGGACCTGATCCATCACGACGACGTTGACGTGGTGGTCAACGCGCTGGTGGGTGCCGCCGGCCTGCGCGCCAGCTACGAAACCCTGAAGGCCGGCAAGGTGCTGGCCCTGGCCAACAAGGAGTCCCTGGTGGTGGGCGGCGACCTGATCATGCCGCTGGCCCATGAGCTGGACGATGACGCGGGCTTTGCCCATTACCTCATGCCCATCGATTCCGAGCACGGCGCCATCTACCAGTGCCTGCTGGGGGAGGACCCGAAGGAGGTCGCCAAGCTGTGGGTGACCGCGTCCGGCGGCCCGTTCCGCGGCAAGAAGCGCGCTGACCTGCAGGGGATCACACCAGCCCAGGCGCTGGCGCACCCCACCTGGAACATGGGCGCCAAGATCTCCATTGACTCCAGCACCCTCATGAACAAGGGCCTGGAGGTCATTGAAGCGCACCATCTGTTCCGCATGCCGTACGACCGCATCGAGGTCGTGGTGCAGCCCCAGAGCGCCATTCACTCCATGGTCGAGTACACCGACGGTTCCGTGAAGGCCCATCTGGGCACCACGGACATGCGCATCCCCATCCAGTTCGCCCTGAGCTACCCCGAGCGCTGGGACGCGCCGGTGGAGCCCATGGACTTCCGCAAGCTGGGGTCGCTGGACTTCCAGGCGCCTGACCTGGAGACCTTCCGCTGCCTGGCGTTGGCCAAGGAGGCCGGATCCGTGGGCCGCACGCTGCCCTGCGTCATGAACGCCGCCAACGAGGTGGCCGTGGCCGCCTTCCTGGCGGAACGCGGCAGCTACCTGGGCATTGCCGAGTGCGTTGAGGCCGTCATGGACGCCCACGTTGCCGGCGGCGGTGGCGGCGTGGCCGTGGTGGAGTCCATCGACCAGCTGCTGGAGCTGGACGCCTGGGCCCGCGCCGAGGCCGAGCGCAACCTGCGATAGGCGCGCGGCCCGAGAGCGCCAGCGCGCGTGGCGCGCGGCTGCGGCGGGAGGTCCCGACTGGCGGCGCGGCTGCGGTGGGCCCGCCCGGCGGCGCGATCCAGGGGCGGCTGCAGAAACGTGCGGAAACTTGAGGCTCTTCTGGCAGAGATGC
>JAUNCQ010000007.1:0-38157 GCA_030526515.1 Coriobacteriia bacterium | reverse complement strand
GCACAAACCTGTCGAAAACTGGCGGATGTGGTGGGGGCGTGGCCCTAAACTGTCAACCTGTGCCCCCGCATCTCTGCATGACGGCGTTCCCTTTTGACTTCGTGTAAGAGAGCCGGTCGTAAAACCCCAGGTCAGAGCGATGTCGTTTTCGTCCGCTGCTTTATTCTCAAAAATATACATACACGTTTCCGCGCATTTCATACGAGCGGGGGCCGTTGGGTCCGCCCGGTGGCGCGGCCCGGGGGCCTGCCCAGCGGCGCGATCCAGGGGCGGCTGCGGAAAACTTGCCGAAACGTGTAGGCCCCTGGAGCTCGCCTGCGGGAAAAGCGCCGAAACGTGTACACGTTTCTGGGGTTTTTCCGCGCGATGACACCCGATTCGATTCCTTGCGAGAGAGGCTGTCGTAAAGCCCCTGGTCAGAGCGTTGGTGACCCTGACAGCTTCATTATTCTCAAAAATGAATATACACGTTTCTGCGCATTTTCCGCAAGTGGGGCGTGCTGGGCCGGCTGCTGGGCGCGGCGGACCAGTCGCGGGGACGTGGCGGGTCGGGCGCAGGATCATGCCGGCCCGGTCGTTGCCGGCGCGGCGGGCCGGCTGCAGGGGCGCGCAGCCTGGCCGTGGCTCCCGCCGCGTCCCCTCCATGTGGTTTCCTTGTGCCGCCGCCCAGGTGAGCGGGCGGTCAGCGTCCCCGTGCCCGTATAATGGCGCACATGGATATTTTGATCATGATCATATGCTGCAGCGTTCTGCTGGGCTTCCTGGTGTTCATCCACGAAGGAGGCCACTACCTGGCGTCTCGCGCTTTCGGCGTGCGCGTCACCGAGTTCATGCTGGGATTCCCCGGCCCGTCGCTTTCCTTCAAACGGGGCGAAACCCGCTTCGGCGTGACCTGCGTGCCCCTGGGCGGCTACGCCAAGGTCTGCGGCATGGAGCCCGGCCCCATGAGTCCGCACCTCGAGTCGGTGCTGGCGGCCATGTACCGCCGCGGCACCGCCAACCTTGAGGACATCATGGAGGACTGCGGCCTGCCGGAGGAGGATACCCTGGCCGCCCTGGACGAGCTGGTGGAGTGGGGCAGCCTGACCGGCCCCCGCAAGACCGACAAGTACAACACCTACCGCGCCATGGAGGTCGCCGCCCCGTCCGCCCGCCGCGCCCGCAAGCTGCAGGCCCAGGGCAAGCCGGTGCCCGTGGCCTACGAGGAAGGCCAGGCCCGCCCGGTGGAGGACCCGGCGGCCCTGTTCCAGTCCGAGTACCGCCAGCAGTACCGCAGCCTGCCCTTCTGGAAGCGCTCGGTGATCCTGCTGGCCGGCGTGGCCGTGAACCTGGTGTTCGCGCTTCTGGCCTTCGTGCTCATCTACAGCGTCCTGGGCTTCGACTACCAGTATCCCTCGGGCGAAATCAAGCACGTGACCATCGGCCCCCTCCAGGCCTGCATGGCCGGCATCAGCTACATCGGCATGGTCATCCAGGCGGTGGCTGGCCTGTTCAATCCGTCCACTGCGGCCCAGGTGGTCAGCGACTCCACCTCCGTGGTGGGCATTGCCGTCATGACCAAGACCGCCTTCGAGCAGGGCCTGGTCAACGTGTTGACCCTGACCGCCATGCTGTCCACGTCCCTGGGCATCATGAACCTGCTGCCCATCCCGCCGCTGGACGGCGGCCGCTTCGTGGTCGAGATCGTCCAGAAGATCACCCGCCGCACCGCATCCGCCAACGTCATGGGCTACCTGAGCCTGGCGGGCATGGTGCTGTTCATGGGATTCTTCGCCATAATGCTGAACCAGGACATCCAGCGATTCATCTTCGGGAACTGGGGGTAACACGTGAAGCCGAACCAACGAACGCGGCAGGTGCGCGTGGGAGACGTGCCGCTGGGCGGCGGCGCGCCGGTGGTGGTGCAGTCCATGCTGAACGCGCCCGCCAAGGACGTGGACGCCAACCTGCAGCAGATCTACGCCCTGGCGGCGGCTGGCTGCGAGGTGGTCCGCATGGCCATTCCGCACCGCGACTGCCTGGACGCCTTCGAGCAGGTGTGCCAGAAGTCGCCGCTGCCGGTGGTGGCGGACGTCCACTTCGACAAGGTCATTGCCATTGAGGCCGCCCGTCGGGGCGCGGCCAAGCTGCGCATCAACCCGGGCAACATCGGCGGCTTGGAGGCAACGGACGAAGTCATCGACGCCGCGCGGGCCGCGGGCATTCCCATCCGCATCGGCGTGAACGCCGGCAGCCTGGACAAGGCCCTCAAGGAGCGCGACGACCTGACGCTGCCCCAGAAGCTGTCCCAGTCCGCCGCCGACTACGTGGAGTACTTCGCCCAGCGCGGCTTTGACGACGTGGTGGTGTCCGCCAAGGCCCACGACGTGCCCGCGACCATAGCAACCTGCCGTCTTCTGGCGGAAATGATCCCGGAAGTTCCGCTTCACATTGGTATCACGGAGGCGGGAACGGCATTTCAGGGTATTATCAAGAGTGCTGCCGGTTTGGGCGTTTTGCTGGAGCAGGGCATTGGCGACACGCTCCGCATCAGCCTGACCGACGATCCCGTGACCGAGATCCGCGCCTGCTGGACGCTGCTTTCCGCGTTGGGCCTGCGCGAACGAGGACCGGAGATCATCAGCTGTCCCACGTGCGGACGGTGCCAGGTGGATCTGATCAGCCTGGCGAAACAGGTGGAGGAGCGTCTTGCAGACGTGCCCAAGCCTATTTCCGTGGCCGTCATGGGCTGCGTGGTAAATGGACCCGGTGAAGCGGCCGGCGCCGACATAGGCGTGGCCTGCGGAGACGGGGTTGGGGTTTTGTTCGCCCACGGGCAGGTCCTCCGCAAGGTGGCGGAAGACCAGATCGTGGACGCGTTAATGGAGGAGATTAATAGACTATGAGTGCCATTCTTCATCTGAAGACCACGTACATGCCCACGCTGAAGGAGGATCCTTCTGACGCGGACATCGCATCGGCCAAGCTGCTGATCCGCTCCGGCATGATCCGCAAGGAAGCCGCCGGCCTGTACACGTTCCTGCCCCTGGGCCAGCGCGTGCTTGCCAAGATCGAGCAGATCATCCGCGAGGAAATGGATTCCCACGGCGGCCAGGAGCTGCTCATGCCCTTCGTCCAGAACGCCGAGCTGTGGCGCGAAAGCGGCCGCTGGGACGTCTACGGCGACGAGATGCTGCGCATGACCGACCGTCACGGCATCGAGTTCTGCCTGGGCCCCACGCATGAGGAGGTCATCACCGACCTGGTCAAGAACGAGCTGCGCTCCTACAAGGACCTGCCGCAGAACCTGTACCACATCCAGCTGAAGTTCCGCGACGAGCGTCGTCCCCGCTTCGGCCTGCTGCGCAGCCGCGAGTTCATCATGAAGGACGCCTACTCCTTCGACGCCAACGAAGAGGGCCTGGACAAGAGCTACGGCCTGATGCGCGAAGCCTACACCCGCATGTTCGAGCGCATGGGCTTCGAGTTCCGCACCGTCGTGGCTGATTCGGGCGAAATCGGCGGCTCCGGCTCCGAGGAGTTCATGGCCATTGCCGAAACCGGCGAATGCGACCTGGTGTACTGCGACTGCGGTTACGCGGCCGACACCGAGATCGGCGAGTGCACTCCTGTGCCGACCCAGTACGACGCAGCTGAGCTGAAGAAGATCGAGACCCCCGGCGTGCACACCATCGCCGAGCTGGCCGAGTTCCTGGGCTGCCCCGAGTCCTCCACCGCCAAGGCCTTCAGCGGCATCGACGCCGAGGGCACCGTGTGGGTGGCCTTCGTCCCTGGTGACTACGAGGTCAACGAGATCAAGGTCTCCCGCCTGGCCAAGGGCTTCCGTCCCTTGTCTGACGAGGAGATGGAGCAGCACGGCCTGGTCAAGGGCTCCATGGGCCCGGTCGGCCTGCCGGCTGGCGTGAAGGTGGCTGCGGACGAAAGCCTGCGCGGCATCGAGCGCTGGGTCGTGGGCGCCAACGAGGACGGCTTCCACTACGTGGGCGCCAAGCAGGGCGAGGACTTCCAGGTGGACGCCTGGGGTGACCTGTGCGTGGTCAAGACCGGCGACGCCTGCCCCAAGTGCGGCAAGCCCATGGACGGCGCGCGCGGCATCGAGGTCGGCCAGATCTTCAAGCTGGGCACCAAGTACTCCGAGGCCATGGGTGCGACCTTCATGGACGAGGACGGCAAGGAAAAGCCCTTCATCATGGGCTGCTACGGCGTGGGCGTGTCCCGCTCCCTGGCTGCTGCCGTCGAGCAGTGCCATGACGAAAGCGGCATCGTGTGGCCGGTGGGCATCGCCCCGGCTCATGTGTGCGTGATCCCGCTGACCGTCAACGACGATCTGGTCCACCCGGCTGCTGAGAAGATTGCCCAGGAGCTGGCGGACATGGGCTTGGAGGTCGCCCTGGACGACCGCAAGGAGCGCGCAGGCGTGAAGTTCGCCGACGCCGACCTGATCGGCTGGCCCTACCAGATCGTGGTGGGCAAGCGCGGCCTGGAAAACGGCGAGGTCGAGCTGAAGAAGCGTGCCACGGGCGAAAAGCAGACCGTGAAGCTGGAGCAGATCAACGAGCTGTTCGGCTCCGCCTGCACCCAGGGTGCTGCCACCGTTGACGTGGACAAGCTGGGCGCACTGCTGAATTAGTTTTTCTGTGGTGCTTTGCACCTTTTGAGGACGGACGTGGTATGTTTCGTCCCCTAAGTGAGTACGTCGCGGGCTCCGCTTGGTCGGGGCCCGCGTCCTTTTGAGAAGGGAGCGCGCATGGAGCCGAAGTTCAAGGGCGTGCTGTTCGACCTGGACGGCACGCTGATCAACACCTACGACCTGATCTATGCCTCCATGCGCCACACCATGGATCACTTCCTGGATTGGCGGCCCACCGACGAAGAGCTCATGGCCGGCGTGGGCACGCCCCTGGAGGCCCAGATGATCCATTTTGCCGGCGGGGACGAAGCCAAGGGCGCCCTCATGACCGACTTCTACAGGGAGCACAACCACTCCGTCCACGATGAGCTGATCGCCGACTTCCCGGGGGTCATGGGCATGCTGCAGGCCTTGGCCGACGCCGGCGTGCGCATGGCCGTGGTCACCTCCAAGCGCCACGCCCTGGCCATGCGGGGCTGCGCGTGCTTCGGCATCGAGCGCTACCTGGAGTTCCTGATCGGCCCCGACGACTGCCCGCTGCACAAGCCCGATCCCGCGCCTGTGGCCCTGGGCTGCCAGCGCCTGGGCCTGGACCCGGCGGAGTGCCTGTACGTGGGCGACAGCCCCTTCGACATCCAGGCCGGCAACGGCGCCGGTTGCGCCACCTTCGCCGCGCTGTGGGGCATGTTCCCCGCGGAGCAGCTGCTGGCTTGCGAGCCCACCTTCACCGGTGAGTGCGCCGCCGACCTGCAGGCCCTGGTCCTGGGGGCGAAATAGTTGAGGCGTCTGCTGAAATACACGCTGCGGCTGGCCGTTGCGGCGGTGGTGGCCTGCGCGGTGGTGCTGGGCGGGGCCAACGCCCTGGTCATGACGGCCACCTCTGACGCCATTGTGGGGCAGGCGGATGCCCGGAGCCGTGCGGCGGACGCCATCGTGGTGCTGGGCGCGTCGGTGAACCCGGACGGAACGCCGTCGGACATCCTGCGGGCGCGGCTGGACGACGCCGTGGCCCTGTACAAGGAGGGCGCGGGCCGCAAGGTCATTGCCAGCGGAGACAACCGCGAGCTGCACTACAACGAATCCCAGGCCATGAAGCGCTACCTGGTGGAGCACGGCGTGCCCAGCCAGGACGTGTTCTGCGACTATGCGGGCTTTTCCACCTACGAGAGCATGTACCGGGCCAAGAACGTGTTCGGGGCCAAGAGCATAGTGGTGGCCACCCAGGAGTACCATCTGCCGCGTGCGCTGTTCGCCGCCAAGGCCCTGGGCATGGAGGCCCTGGGCGTGGCTCCGGCGGGGGAGGGCGCCTACGATGACCAGTTCAGCTACGACCTGCGTGAGATTCCCGCCCGCGCCAAGGACGCGGTGCAGGCCCTGCTGAACGCGCCGTCCACCTTCGTGGGCGATGCCATTGACCTTGCCGGCAGCGGCGACGACGTCAAGTAGCCTGCGGATGTGATGCCGCGGGGCGCATCGCTCGGGCGGCGTCCTGCTATCGGCGCCGCCGACGCGGCTATTTAGCGGCGGGAATGCCGCATAAGCTCCCTTTCGCCCTGATGACGGGCCCTCTTCGCGCTACACTTGCGGTAACTGCGCAAACAAGGCGTGAGGAGGAAGAATGAAGCGTTTGACAAGAAGGCTGGCCGGCCTGCTTGCGACGGGTGTCCTGGCAGGTTGCCTGGCCCTGTTCGGCGGTGCGGCCTACGCCGACGAGCCGGCGCAGAATCTGCTGACCGATGGCGGATTCGAAAGCTCCACCCTGTGGGACGATGGCGTCTGGACCATGGCTCCCGAGTGGTGGGGCACCGGTTCTGACGAGGTGACCCTGGGTCAGAAGACGGACTACGTGACCGAGGGATCCCAGGCACTGGGCTTCTGGACCAAGTGGGCCCAGACCATGAAGGCCACCCAGGACGTGGAGCTGCAGCCGGGCACCTACGTGCTCAGCGGCAAGGCCAAGGCTGGGGCATCGACCCCAAGCTGGTGGCTCTGAAGGGCCAGGACCAGGTGGCCAGCACCCAGATCTCCATGGAAGCGTACGAAGACCAGGCCAACTGGGCTGACGGCAGCGTCGAGTTCACGGTGACCGAGGCCGGCACCTACACGGTGGGCTTCAACGTGAGCCTGTGGGACGGCGGCTGGGGCAACGTGGATGACGTGCGCCTGACCGTCAAGTCCGAAGACGTTGACGACCCCGCTCCCACGGTGCCGGTGACCAGCTATGACCTGGAGCCGGTGGAGGGGCTTTCGGCCGACTTCATGAGGGGCGTGGACGTTTCGTCCGTGATCTCCCTGGAGCAGGCGGGCGTGAAGTACTACGACTCCCAGGGCGTTGAGAAGGACATCTTCCAGATCCTGGCGGAGTCCGGCGTGAACTACGTTCGTATCCGCATCTGGAACGACCCCTATGACGCCAAGGGCAACGGCTACGGCGGCGGCAACAACGACGTGGCCAAGGCCGTGGAGATGGGTAAGCGCGTGACCCAGTATGGCATGAAGGTCTACGTGGACTTCCATTACTCTGACTTCTGGACCAGCCCGGCGGAGCAGCAGATTCCCAAGGCCTGGAAGGGCATGACCCTGGCCCAGCAGAAGACCTCCCTGGCGAAGTACACCAAGGACACCCTGAACAAGATGTTGGACGAAGGCATTGACGTAGGGATGGTCCAGGTGGGCAACGAAACCAACCAGTTCCTGATGGGCCATACCGAGTGGAGCGAGATCTGCGGCCTGTTCAACGCGGGCTTGAACGCCATTGACCAGGTGAACGCCGAGCGCAGCCTGGACATTGCGAAGATGATCCACTTTGCCGGCAGCGCCCGCAGCAAGCTGGACGAATACGCTGCTGCCCTGGAGAAGTACGGCTGTGATTACGACGTGCTGGGCATGTCCTGGTATCCGTTCTGGCACGGCAGCCTGACGACTACCAAGGCAACCTTGAAGACCTATGCCGAAAAGTACGGCAAGCAGATCATGATCGTGGAATCCTCCCAGGCCTACATGCTGGACGACACCGACGGTCACCCCAACAAGCTGAGCGCCTGGTCCAACTACGACAACGAGCGCATTGAGTGGGATTACTCCGTGGGCGGCCAGGCCAAGATGGTCCGCGATGTGATCGCCATGCTGAATGACCTGCCCAACGGCCTGGGCACCGGCTACTGCTACTGGGAGCCGGCCTGGATCACCGTGGGCAACACCCAGGGCCTGACGGGCTCCGCCTTTGACGCGCGCTTCGCAGCCAACCAGAAGCTGTGGGAGAAGTACGGCTGCGGCTGGGCCAGCAGCTTTGCACAGTCCTACGACGGCCGTTCGGGCCTGAAGTACTTCGGTGGCTCTTCCTGGGACAACCAGGCCATGTTCGACGTGAACGGCAAGGAGCTGGACTCCCTTGACGTGTTCAAGTACGTCTACACCGGCGCCAAGGCCAGCGACAAGACGGTGACCTCCGTGGAGGCGCCCACTATCAGCCTGACCGTAGGCGTGAGCGACTTCGGCAAGGCCCTGCCCCAGAAGGTGAAGGTGAACTTCAGCGACGGTACCTCCGAGTGGCTGGGCGTGAGCTGGCTGAGCGGTGCTTGGGACAAGTACAATGACCTGTTCCAGAAGGGCACCGTGGGCACCTACAAGCTGCGCGGCTTCATCTACGAGAAGGTCGGCCTTTCCTACGGCACCACCGTGTGGGCTGACCTGATCATCGGCAACGGCAGCAACGAGGGCTTCGAGTCCGACCTGGACGGCTGGGAGTTCGAGGGCGCCGGCTATGACATGACCACTACTGACGTGCATTCCGGCAAGAAGGCCCTGCACTTCTGGCTGGAGACTGCCGAGGACGGCTTCACCGTGAGCCAGACCGTCAAGCTTTCCAAGGCGGGCATCTACCAGCTGAGCGCCTTCGTCCAGGGCGGTCTTGAGGCTGACGGCACCTCCAACATCACCCTGTGGTTCCAGCGCGAGGGCAAGCCCAGGATGGAAATCCCGGTGAGCCTGGACGGCTACCTGAACTGGAACAACCCCATCCTGGAGTTCGGCTCCCTGGGCGGTGACGACGAGGTGACCGTAGGCATGACCGTTACGGGCTCTGCGGGCACCTGGGGCACCATCGATGACGTGAACCTGGTGCGCAAGCCCTCCGGCACGCTGAGCTTCTCAAAGAACGGCGCCACGGGCGTGAAGGGTGCTCTGCCGGCCAAGCAGCTGCTTGCCTCCGGTGAGGGCGTGACGATCCCGAAGAACATCTACAGCACCAACCGCTTCTTCCGCGGCTGGAACACCAGCGCCACCGGCAAGGGCACGGCCTACGCGGCTGGCTCCGTCTACACTGCCGGCTCCACCAACAAGGTGCTGTACGCCCAGTGGGCCAAGACCTATACCGCTTCCAACAAGCTCACCTACATGGTGAACGGCGACAAGACGGTCAAGGTCTACAAGTACGCGGGCAAGGCCAGCAAGGTGACCATCCCCACCTCCATCAAGGTTTCGGGGATCACCTACAAGGTCACGGCAGTATCGGCCAAGGCCTTCTACGGCAACAAGTACGTGACTACCGTCACCGTGGGCAGCAACGTGAAGACCGTGGGCAGCTACGCCTTCGCGGCGTGCCCTAAGCTGAAGTACCTGAGCCTGGGCACCGGCGTGACCTCCATTGGCTCGAGCCTGTGCTCCGGCTGCGCCAAGAGGGCCACGGTCGTGTTCAAGACCAAGCGCCTGAAGACCGTGGGCGGCAAGATCAACGCCAAGAAGTGCACCATGACCATCAAGGTCCCGGCATCTAAGAAGACGACGTACAAGAAGCTGCTGAAGGTCAAGTACATGACCGGCACCATCACCTACAAGGGCTTCTAACGAAACATTGATCTGACGGATTCGGCGGGGAGGTTCGCATTGCGGGCGTCCCCGCTGTTGTGTTTGCGGAACGTTGCGTCTATGGACTTGGCAAGGTCCGATGCCCCCTCTTTCTTTCCGAGGCTCCCTTTCGCCCAGAGGTTAATTCGGCTGCAACGTTGGAGTGCTATTCTTGTGAGCATTCACAGGAACGACGCGGCGTGGCCGCGAGGGAAGAAGGTGGCGTTCATGTCTTTGAACCAGAAGTACATTGGCCTGGGCAATCAGCCCAATGCCATCCGCGAGCTGTTCGCGTACGGTCAGGCCCGCAAGGCCGAGATCGGCGACGACAAGGTGTACGACTTCAGCATCGGCAATCCCAGCGTGCCGGCACCCCAGAAGGTGGCCGACACCATCACCGAGCTGCTGAAGGAGCCGGCGGACGTGCTGCATGGCTACTCTCAGTCCCCGGGCCAGATGGGCGTGCGTCAGGCAGTTGCCGGCAACATCAAGCGCCGCTTCGGCATTGATGCCCAGGCCAAGCATGTGTACATGACCCACGGTGCCGCAGCGGGCCTGGCCATTGCCATCAACGCGGTGGCGCTGCCGGGCGAAGAGGTCATCACCGTGGCCCCGTACTTCTGCGAGTACAAGGTGTGGACCGAGCATGCCGGCGCTACGCTGGTGGAGGTGCCCGCCCGTGCCGGCGACTTCCAGATTGACGTGCCGGCCATGGAGGCTGCCATCAACGAAAAGACCGCTGCCATCATCATCAACAGCCCCAACAACCCGGTGGGCTCCATCTACAGCCGTGAGAACCTGCAGGAGTTCACGGACATGCTGCGTCGCAAGGAGGAGGAGCTGGGCCGCCAGCTGTTCCTGATCAGCGACGAGCCGTACCGCGAGATCACCTACGGTGACGAAGTGCCCTACGTGCCCTGCATGTACGCTGACACGCTGGTCTGCTACTCCTACTCCAAGAGCCTGTCCCTGCCGGGCGAGCGCATTGGCTACATCTACGTGAGCGATACCATGGAGAATGCCGACGAGGTGTTCTACGCCGTCAGCGGCTCTGCCCGCGACCAGGGCTACATCTGCGCGTCCGTTCTGTTCCAGCGCGTGGTGGAGGCTTGCGTGGACGAGCCCTCCGACGTGGAGGCGTATCGCGCCAACCGCGAGCTGCTGACCGGCATCATGGATGAGCTGGGCTACGAGTACGTGCAGCCCCAGGGTGCCTTCTATCTGTGGGTCAAGGCGCTGGAGGACGACGACGTTGCCTTCTGCAACCGCGCCAAGGCCCACGAGCTTCTGCTGGTACCGTCCAGCTGCTTCCGCTCCAAGGGCTATGCTCGCGTGAGCTATTGCGTGGGCGCGGATGTGATTCGCAACTCCAAGCAGGCCTTCGCCGACCTGAAGGCTGAGTACGACGCCTAGTTTCTCAGCTTGCAATGGGCTGACACGACCTGCCAGGGCCGCCCTCCGGGGCGGCCCTTTTTGCGTTTCGGGAGATTTCTGAGAAGCGAGTTCGTTGATCCAGGTTGTTTCGAAGATAGTCCGAATGAACCCTATTATGTTAAAAATAAATTATTCACGCACAATATAAACTAGAGCTCTGAACTGGGAAAACATATTCATGTAATTATTTGGCATGAATAATCACAAAATGCTCATTGAAATACCAGTGTCACAGGTCTATAGTTGCCGAGGTTTGATTTTTAAACAGAAGTGAGAAGAAGGAAAGAGGATCATCATGACCCAGGCACAGAAGACTGTTGCAAAGATGAAGAAGGCCACCGACCTGGCCAAGCTGGCATTCCACAAGAACGGCCCCAAGAGCTTCAAGAACGGCGTGGGCGCCGTGGTCGTGGCTCTGGCTGGTGCCGAGAACAACACCCTGACCAACCGCGAGCTCATCGACGTGCTGGGCATGGGCCGCAAGGGCGTGAAGTCCATCGTCAAGAAGGGCGTCCGTGCTGAGCTGCTGGTCATGGGCGAGGCCGATGAGAAGAAGACCTACACCGTGTCCCTGTCTGAGGAGGGCAAGAAGGTCGCCGAGAAGCGCATGTCCTCCGACGCCGCTGTGGCTGAGAAGGTCCTGGCCGGCCTGACCGAGGACGAGCTGAAGGCTCTGGAGGCCATCAGCGACAAGATCATCCTGAACGTCAAGGAGATGGGCATCCACGGCAAGAAGAAGGTTGCTTACAAGCACAACCATCACTGCCGCAAGCATGCTCCGAAGAACTGCAAGAAGCGCCACTAATCGCAGTTCGCCGCGGTAACGCGCATCTGTTTGTTTCGTATAGGGGGACCCCGTCCGCACGTGGACGGGGTCCCTTTTGCCGTATATTAGGGGGCGAAAAACACGCGCGGCGACCTGGCCGCAAAAAGAAGGAGCATCCCATGAAGTTCTTCGGAGGAGTCGTTGCCACTGCCGTGGCAACCGGTTTCGCCACCTGGCTGATCCCTGGCATCAGCGTGGTGGGAGGTACGTCGGCCATCATCTCCATCGTGGCCTTTGCCCTGGTCCTGTCCCTGATCAACGCCAGCATCAAGCCCATTCTGCAGCTGCTGGGCGCGCCCATTAGCATCCTGACCCTGGGCCTGTTCTACCTGATCATCAACGCGGT
This sequence comes from Coriobacteriia bacterium, assembly GCA_030526515.1. Lineage (GTDB taxonomy): Bacteria > Actinomycetota > Coriobacteriia > Coriobacteriales > Eggerthellaceae > SUG1186. Next base: position 26,076 of record JAUNCQ010000007.1, on the reverse strand, counting down.
GTTGTTCGGCTTTGCGGCCAACATAACCGTGGCGCTGTTCGGCACGGGCATCTACGTCAACTCGGCCTTCAGCGCGTTCCTGGGATCTATCGTGGTCAGCATAGTCAGCGGCATAGTGAACGGCATCATGGGGGATGACGACTAGCTATTCTAAGGATGCGCTGGCAGGGATTTTGCGGAGTCGCGCAGACGCATGCGTTCCTTTGCGATTGTGGTTACATAGGGCTGATTTTCGGTAGATTTCGGTTTTCTCTTCGCAAGTACTCTGCAAGAGTCGCTGCAAAATCGCTTCGTAGATCTTCGGCTTTCATAAAATTTTCCACAGTGCTCACAGACTGATATTGCCCCCGGTCCAGACAATTTACTAATCCCCTTTCCGAAGAAGGTCCACGCGGCGGAGACTACAGTGTTTGGAGTGGTTGTTGGCTGGAGTAAGCCATCCAGCTTTGTTGTGGTGTCGGACATGAGGATAGAAAAAACGCTGCGTACATAGTTTGTGACATCGCGTTCTATCTGGATCGGCTCGCAAAGGTGCATCATCTCAAAGCTGCCGAACTCGATTGTGAAGCGTGTCCATTTGTTCGCTGGTGCATCGCATAGCTTTCTATAGTATTCCGAGAGATCGCTGTCTCCTTCAAGGTTTAACCCGCGATACTTGAGGCTCTTGTCCATCGGGGTCAGACCGTGGGCGTTTTCAAAGGCCGTTTTTCCTACGAGCCATGCGAAGAGCAGGCAGTGTCGTCGCAAATCCGTTACTGCCGTGATGACGTCGGCCAGAGGTACCGCGGTAAAGGACTCAGCTCCGAATTTTTTTAAATCGTGTTGCGCGTGCACTCCAGGCCCAATCTTTGCGATGCTCCAGATTTTTATCGCTTCCTCAGTTTTTTTCAAAGCTTTCTCTGGAGGATTTTCTTCAAAAAGGGAAGCGATATAGGGCGATTGATCGTTTTTGATTTTCTTGGGAATTTGAAAGCCTCCTCGATCATCGATGAAGTCAACCGATGGGCCCAACATGCTGTGGATCTCGTCTGCTGCGGACATCAGCTCCGAGAGATTGGATGAGTTGATGAGCTTGATGAAGGGAGAGTCCTCGCACCCATCTTCGTCATACAAGTGAGGCCGCTGCCCGTCCCTGTCCATCAATAGATAGATGGTATCCCCGAGCTGTCCTAAAGCAACGGAACTATTTGTGGTGATCATCGTTTCCCCCTTCACAATGTTACGCTAATTTCTATTTACTGTAACAATTTCAAATTCTAGCATTGGTAGTGCGCTAGCGCAATGACGACGGACGCGTTGTCGAAGGTATTGATGCTGCTGCCCGAAAGGGGGTATTTGTGATTGACTCTGGAATAGAGAAGGGGGCAAGGAGAAGGCCGAGGCATCGTCGTGACACTCTTCGTCTCTTCCTACTGGAAAACGCTGAGTACTCGAAAGATAATGAGCTTCCTCAATTGGAGGCGGTTTGCCTTGAGGCTCCGCCTGTCGGTCTAATTCCGTTCTCTGTGGCGATGAGGGCTGACTGCAAGGATTTCGATTGCTTCGTTCATTTTTACGAAGATGATTTCCGGTTCCTTCGAATTTGGAATGATCCTCGTCAGTATCTTTCCAGGTTGTCGAGGTTTGCGGGTGTGGTGATGCCCGACTTCAGCACCTGCATTGATTTTCCGAAGCCGATTAAATTGTGGAGTTGCTTCAGGAATCATGCGTTGGCTTCATGGTTTCAGCGTCAGGGGCTGCTTGTTCTTCCGAACGCTAGGCACGAGCCAGGATGCGACTATCTCTTGGAGGCTTTGCCTCAAGAAAGCGTGATAGCGATTTGTGGACGTGCGGTGACGAAAAACAAGTTGGAGCGACTTCGGTTTGTTCGCGATGTGAAGACTACTGTGGATGAGCTAAAGCCAACAGCAATCGTTTATTACGGCAGTGATTTTTATCACGTCATGGACTATCCACGTTCGCTTGGTATTCCGGTTTGGGTGTATCCAGGTTGCCGGCGCGGTGAGCTGGACGGTGGCCGTAGCGAGCTGAGGGGGGATTCCGTTGGGCTCAGGCAGTAGTGGGGTCAATGTGGGCAAAACCAGTGGATCGGCAGATGGCGGATACGCGGGTGGCGCACCGACTCATCATGGCATGAGGGATAATCTTGACATGCTTAGAGCGAACTACGAATTCAGCAATGGGTATTTCGGAAAGAGGGGTTCTGGAAGCGATCGTCGAAATATCGAATCCGATGACCCTAGGAGGACGGCGAGGGATTTCTTTGAAAAGGCCTCGTATGGCGGCGTAGTGAGAGCGAGCAGCATTGCGAATGGAGGCGTTGTTCTTCTCAGGGATGGTACGTACATTACTTATCGCGAAGTGAGCTCGAGCAAGGATGGATCTCCTGCGGTTGATATCAACATCAGCTGCAGCAGCGATTCGGTGGGTGTAAAGAATCAAAGGATTCATTTCGTGATGAAAAGAGGAGGTAATCGACATGGGTGAGACCGATGCTAGGCTCTCTTCCGGGGAAAGGAGCGTTCTGGCAAGCGTGATTGGGTCCTACCTTGATTCGTACGCATATGATGGGAATGAGCCTGGTAGGCCGGCTTATGGAGTCGTGTGGCTGAGGTTTGGCGAAAAGGTCGTTTGCCTATTGAATCAGGCAAGGCCTCTGGAGTACCTCGGAGAACTTGACGACGTCGCCGTTTGCTCTGTGCGCATGCTGGCGGACGGTGATGTTGGAAGGTTTTGCGATGAATGGAAGCGGATGGAACAGCCACTCTGCGGAACGGTGAGGGACGTTTTGCTGGTGGAGGACACCCTCTTGCAAGACGAAGGCGGTGAATGCTTCGAATTTACGAGTACTGTTGCGGTTGTGTTTGTTCTCGACAATGAGGAGGTGTCATTCTACTTCGGTTCGTGGCTTTCCGAGTTGATTCTGGTTGATAGAGGGACGGGAGTACTAAACAGGATTGCTCCTGCATGTGCAGTTGTTCCCCCCGATGACAGGGATTATATCGAATCGAAGAGAAATATTGTGAGCCTAAGGGGCTACGCATAACGAGAAGCAAGCGGGGCCGGGACGTTTGTCCCGGCCCCATTCTTGCCGTGAGCCTTACAGCGCCAGGCGATAGATCTCTCGCGCATCATCCATGGTCAGGCGCTTGAAGCGGCCGAAGGGCTCGCCCTTGTTGGCCTTCAGCGTGGGCAGCATGGACTCGATGTCCTCCTCGGTCACGTCCAGCTCCTCAAGAGTGGTGGGCATGCCCAGGCTGGCGAAGAACATGCGGGTCTGGTCGATGGCCGCGCGGGCGTCCGCCAGCACGTCGCCGGAGGGCGTCAGGCCGAACACCTCGTAGCCGTACTGGGCAAAGCGGCCGGGGTTCAGCTCGTGGACGTACTCCATCCAGGCCGGATGCATGACCGCCAGGCCGGCGCCATGGGTGATGGACGTGTTCAGGGCGGACAGCTCGTGCTCCATGCCGTGGGTGGCCCAGTCCTCGGTGCGGCCGCAGCCGGCAATGCCCTGGTGGCACAGCATGCTGGCCCACATGATGTTGGCGCGGGCCTCGTAGTTTTCCGGCTCCTCAAGCACCACGGGCGCAAAGGTGCGCACGGTCTTCATCAGGGACAGGTTCAGGTTGTCCGTGACGGGCACGGGCTCGCAGTCGTCGAAGAAGCGCTCCAGCAGGTGGCTGAACATGTCCACGCAGCCGGCGGCGGTCTGGTACTCCGGCAGCGTGAAGGTCAGCTCCGGGTTCATGAACGCCAGCTTGGGGCGATGGGCGTTGCTGGAGTAGCCGGTCTTGCGGCCCAGCTCGTCGTTGCTGACCACGCAGCTCTTGGAGGCCTCGCTACCGGCGGCGGGGATGGTCAGCACCACGGCAATGGGCAGCACGTCGTGGCCCTGGCGCTTGGTTTCGAAGAGGGTCCACACGTCGTCGTCGATGCAGGCGCCGTTGGCAATGGCCTTGGCGGAGTCGATGACACTGCCGCCGCCCACGGCCAGCACCCAGTCCAGCTCATGCTCCTTGCACAGGCGCACGCCTTCGCGCACCAGGGTGATCTCCGGGTTGGGGCGCACGCCGCCCAGCTCCACGTAGCCCACGCCGGCTTCGTCCAGGGACGCCTTCACCCGGTCCAGCAGGCCGCTCTTGGCTGCGTACTGGCCGCCGTAGTGCAGCAGGCACTTCCGGGCGCCGCGCTCGCTCATCTTGGCGCCCACCTGCTCTTCCACGCCGCGGCCGAACACGAACTGGGTGGGGGAGCAGAACTCGAAGTTTCTCATGGGGTTCCTTTCGTCAGATCTTGAAAAGAGGGCGAAATATACGCGCGGCCACCCGAAGGCGGCCGCGCAGGGTTGCTAGCGTGCAGGCAGGACTGGGTTCACGGTCTGCGCGGCCGGGAACGCGTCGGCGGATTCGGGCTCCGCTTGGGGCAGGGCCTCCCGCTTGGCCTTCAGCTCGTCCAGGTAGGCCTGGGCGTCGCCGGGGTCGTCGTCCAGGGACTCATCGCCCAGGTCGACGTCGTAGGGCTGGCGCTTGAACAGGATATCGTAGATGCAGGGCACCACGTACAGCGTCATCAGGGTGGCGTACAGCAGGCCGCCCACAACGACCACGGCCATGCCGCGCTGCATGCTGGAGCCCACCGCCTGGCTGAGCACCATGGGCATCATGGCCAGGATGGTGGTGAGCGCCGTCATGAGGATGGGACGCATGCGGGTACGGCCGGCGGCCACCAGGGCCTCGCGCCGCTCCAGGCCGCCAATGCGCAGCTGGTTCACGTAGTCCACGAACACGATGCCGTTGTTGACCACCGTGCCCATGAGCACCGCGAAGCCCATCAGGCTCAGCATGTTCAGCTGCTCGCCGGTGGCGGCCAGGCCCAGGAAGCCGCCGGTGAAGGCCAGCGGCACCGTGAACAGGATGATGAAGGGCGAAAGCAGGTTCTGGAACTGGGCAACCATGACCAGGTAGATCAGGACAAAGCCCAGCAGCAGCATGAGCAGCATCTGGCTCAGCATGGTGTCGATGTTGTCGATTTCGCCCGAAAGGGTCACCGAATAGCCCTCCTCCAGGTCCATGGCATCCAGCTTTTCCTTCAGGTCGCGGGACAGGAGCGCGTTGTTGAAGCCGTCCAGGACCTCGGCGGTCACGGTCATGGTGCGCATGCCGTTGGAGTGGGCGATGTTCTCGGACACCTTGTCCTTCTTCACGGTGGCGAAGTCGCCCAGCTTGTAGGTCTTGGTCTCGGTGCCGTCGGCGGTGGTCTTGTCGATCTCGATCTTGGTGTCCAGCAGGTTCTTGCGGGTGATGGGGTCGGTCTTGTCCACCACCTTCACGTCCAGGTCGGTGCCTTCGATGGTCAGGGACGTGGCGTCGGCGTCCGTAGTCAGGCGCTGGGCCAGGTCGGAGTAGAGCTGGGCCACGGTGTAGCCGGCTTCCATGAGCTTGGTGCGGTCGATCACCAGGTGCAGCTCGTTGGCGGCCTCCTCGGAGCCGTTGTCCACCTCGGTGTAGCCGTCAACGGACTTGACTACCTCCATGACCTCCTCGGACAGGTCCTGCAGCTTTTCCTTGTCGGGGCCCTTCAGCTTGATGGACAGGCCGCTGCCCATCATGGAGCTCATGGACTCGGTGCTGTCGGTGGTTACCTCGCAGTTCATGTCCTTGGTGGCCTCGGCAACGTCCTGGCGGATCTTGCGGACCTTGTCCTCGGTGTCCACGGTGTCGTCAATGAGCAGGTTGAAGGAGATCATCTGCACCAGCTCTTCGTCGTAGCTGCTGCCGGCGTCGGTGTTCAGGGCGGAAACGGTGGCGGTGCCGTCCATGGCGGCCACCAGCTTGACGCCCTCAATGCCCATGGCGGCCTCCATGACCTCGTCGGCCATCTTGAAGGCATCCTTCTTCTTGGTGTCATCGGGCATCTTCACGGAAACGTCGATGGTGGAGCTGGTCATGTCCGGGATCAGGGTCACGCCCATGTTGACCACGCCCCAGACGGAGCCGATCAGCAGCACCAGGGAAACGCCCAGGGGCAGCACCTTGTGGCGCAGGAAGAACTGCAGGCTGCGGCCGTAGAGGTCCTTCAGCTTCTCGAACCAGTTGCTGCGCTTGGGCACGTAGTTCTTGAACACGAAGCTGGACACGGCGGGCACCAGCGTCAGGGCCACCACCAGGGATGCGGTCAGCACGTAGGCAATGGTCAGGGCGAAAGGTGCCAGCATCTGGTTCACCAGGCCGGTGGTGAACATGATGGGCAGGAACACGCACACGGTGGTCAGGGTGGAGGCCACCACGGCGCCGGTCATCTGCTTGGCGCCCTGGGCCGCGGCGCGTGCGGCGGATATGCCGCGGCCGCGCAGGCGGTAGATGTTCTCAAGCATCACGATGGAGTTGTCCACCAGCATGCCTATGGCCATGGACAGGCCGCCCAGGGTCATGATGTTGATGCCGATGCCGGTGAAGTACATGACCAGCAGCGCTACCAGCACGCTGAAGGGGATGCTGAAGGCCACGATGATGGTGGGCTTCCAGTCCCTCAGGAACAGGGCCAGCACGATGATCGCCAGCAGGATGCCCAGCAGCAGCGAGGTCAGGATGGTCTTGATGTACATGAAGATGACCTTGCCCTGGTCGCTGATGGCGTTCAGGTGCATGCCCGGGTACTGCTCGGTCAGGTCGGTGATGCATTCGTTCACGGCGGTGGACACGTCGGAGGTGCTGGCCGTGGAGCCCTTGAACAGGGACAGCAGGATGGCGTCCTGGCCGTCCTGCTTCATGTAGGCAAAGCCCGCGTTGTCAATGGTGACGACGTCAGCCACGTCCTTCAGGTGGATCTTGCCCACGTCGTCGATGTCGGCCAGCATCAGGCCCTTCAGCTCGTCAACGGACTCGATGCGGTCGCCCACGCGCAGCAGCCACTGGGAGCTGGAGCCGGACTTCACGTAGCCGGCGGGCATGCTGAAGTCCTGGGCCTTGATGACCTGGGCCAGGGTGTTCTTTTCCACCAGCTTGTCTATGTTGGCGGACTTGATGGCGGCCTTGCGGGCGTCCTTGTACTGCTTTTCGGCGTCCTTCAGGCTCTGGCGCTGGTTCTTGATGGTTTCCTTGCCGGACGAAATCTGAGCTGCCGCGCTGCCGAAGCCCGCTGCGGCGGTCAGGGCGCCGTTGGTGGTCTGGGTGTAGGTCTTGCCCAGCTTCTTTTCGGAGTCCTCCAGCTTCTTCAGGATCGGGGCCAGCTGCTTCTTCAGGGCATCCACCTGGGCGGTGGCTGCGGCGGACTGCTTCTCCAGGGCCTCGATCTGCATCTGCAGCTGGGCCTGGACCATGGGGTCGGTGGCCGCCTCGAGCTGGGCCCGCAGGCCCTCCAGCTGGGTTTCGTAGGCCTGGGCCTGGGCCTCGGCCGTGCTGATCTGGCCGTTCAGGACCGCCTTCTGGCTTTCCAGCTGGGAAATGCCCTGGGTCAGCTGGGTGTTGGCGTCGCTGAGCTTGTCGTTGGTTTCCTTCTGCTGCTTCTCCAGGTCCTTTTCGCCCTGCTCAAGCTTCTTTTCCGCCTTGTCCAGGGCCTTCTTGCCGTCGTCGATCTTCTTCTTGGCGTCGTAGAGCTGGGAGTTCACGCTGGCCAGGATCTTGTTGTTGATCTGCTCGATCTTGTCGTCGTTCAGGCGGACCTCAACCGACTTCTCCACCAGGCCGGTGGGGGACACGTCCGCCACGCCGTTCACGCGCTCAAGGGCGGGAATCACGTTGTCCTTCACGAACTCGGTGGCCTGGTAGATGTCCTTGTCGTCGAAGGACGCGGTCACGTACATGGTCGCCATCATGTCCGCGTTGATCTCCAGGAAGTTGGGGGTGCCGGCGCCCTCCGGCAGCTTGCCCGCCACCTCGTTGGCGGCCGATGAAACCTTCACCAGCGCGGAGTCCATGTTGGTACCGTCCTGGAACTGCAGGAAGACCATGCTGAAGTTGTCGGAGCTGATGGACGACGTGCTGTCCACGCCGTTGACGGTGGCCAGCTGGTCCTCCAGCGGCTTGGTGACCTCCTGCTCCACCTTTTCCGCGGTGGCGCCGGGCTGGGTGGTGATGACCGCCAGGTACGGCATGTCCATTTCGGGCAGCAGGTCCGTCTTCATCTTGGAAAGGGAGACGCCTCCCAGGATGAGCGCCACGATCACGGCGACGATAATGACGTAGGGGCGCTTGACGCTGAAACGGCTGAGCATGCTTGGAGCTCCTTTGGGTTATGCTAGGTACGTGTGCGTACGGTGCGTTCGGATGCGTGTTTAACTTGCTAATTCTACCGCGCTAAAGCGCCGTAGGCGCTGTACGCGAGTGTTTTTTGAACCTATATATGGGGGTCAATTGCGGCAATCTGTTGGATTACCTCCGACGGTGGCCGAGCCTGCGGTTTGGGGCGAAAGGAAAGGCAACAACATGGATCAGCAGAGCAACGTTGCAATGCGCACCTGCGCGGTGGACCGACTGTGCGGCGGATGCGCCAACTCCGCCGTTCCCTACGACCGCCAGCTGGCTGCCAAGGACCGCGCCATGAGCGAGCTTTTCGCCCAGGTGCGCGGAAACGCGGAGCTGCGTCCCATCATGGGCATGGACGACCCCTACTACTATCGCAACAAGGTGGCGTCTCCCTTTGCCTCGGGCAAGAAGCTGCCCGGTAAGGGCAAGCCTCAGAAGGGCGAAAAGCCCGGTCGCAACGGCAAGGCCAAGGGCGGCGTGAAGCGCACCAGCCGCGGCCTTGACCGGGACGTGCTGACCGGCATGTACCAGGTGGGCACCCATCGGCTGGTGCCCACGGACGAATGCCTGATCGAAAACCGCAATGCCAAGCGCGTGGTGCTGGCCATCCGCCAGATCATGATGCGCCACGGCATCCAGCCCTATGACGAAGACAAGGGCACCGGCTTCATCCGCCACGTGGTGGTGCGCGTGGGCCACGAGTCCGGTGAGATGCTGGTCACCGTGGTCACCAACGAGCGGGAGTTCCCCGCGTCCAAGCAGTTCTGCCGCGAGCTGGTGAAGCGCTGCCCCTACGTGACCACCGTGGTGCAGAACGTGAACATGCGCAAGACCAACGTGATCCTGGGCCAGGAGGAGCGCACCCTGTACGGCCCCGGCTTCATCCTGGACACCCTGTGCGGGCTGAGCTTCCGCATTTCCAGCCAGTCCTTCTACCAGGTCAACGCGGTGCAGACCGAGGTGCTGTACACGGCGGCCATTGACCTGGCGGGGCTGACCGGCAATGAGACGGTGATCGACGCCTACTGCGGCACCGGCACCATTGGCCTGGTGGCGGCCAGCCGCGGGGCCAAGCGGGTCATTGGCGTGGAGAGCGTGGCGTCGGCGGTTCGGGATGCCCGTCAGAACGCCCGCCACAACGGCGTGGACAACGCCCAGTTCGTCACGGCGGACGCGGCCCAGCTCATGCGGGCCCTGGCGGGGCAGCAGACCCTGGAGGCCGCGGTCATGAAGGACATTGCCCAGGACGTGCCCGTGCCCGAGCAGACGGTGCTGCTCATGGACCCGCCCCGCGCCGGTTCCAGCCCCGAGTTCCTGGAGGCCGCCAGTGCCTTTGGCCCCCGCAAAATCGTCTACATAAGCTGTAATCCCACGACCCAGGAGCGGGACGTGAAATACCTGATAAACTGCGGATATAGGCTCCAGGTGATCCAGCCGGTGGACATGTTCCCTCATACCGATCATGTGGAGTGCATCTGCCTGCTTCAGAGAGCGGAGACGTCGCATGAAAAGGAAACTGCGTAACCTGCTAGTCGTGGCAACCATGCTGCTGGCGTGCCTGCCGGTGGCCATGGCGTATGCCGATTCGGGATCCCGTGTGGTCCTGGACGGCTCTTTCGTCAACAAGGACTCAGGCTATAAGGCCGCCTACGCGGAGTTCTTCTCCACCCGGCATGACATGTTCGAAAGCGTTTCCCGCTACGGCGACTACTACAACGAAGGCACCGACCTCCACCTGTACGAGAACGCCACCTCCAACATCATGATGCTGGAGTACGTGGAAAGCGTGGGCGCCTTCAGGATCTACGCGGCCCAGTGCGACGGGCGAAACGATCCCCTGGAGGACTGCAAGGTCTGGGAGAACACCGAAGACCGGGTCGAAATCCACAGCATCAGGAAGAGCACCGACTCCTCCTACCTGAAGCAGTTCTACGCCATTGAGAAGGACGCGGCCAAGGACGAGTACTTCCTGAAGAACGTGGGCACGGGCCAGTACCTCTTCATCGAGGACGACGACTCCAAGGAGCACCTGCGCCAGTATCCCGACGACGGCAGCAGGGGCCGCGGCGAGCCCTTCGTCATCGACCTCCTGAGCTACCACACCACCAACTACGGCAAGGTGGGGTCCGACCCGGGCTGGATGAGCCCCCATCAGTTCGACTGCGCCAACGCCTGGATGAAGGACGTGCCCGACGACGCGGTGGTGTCCACCATCAACATGCCGGCCACCCATGACACGGCCTGCACCATGTCCAACCTGAGCGCGGAAACCAAGACCCAGAAGTACACCTACGAGCAGCAGCTCAACATTGGCACCCGCATGTTCGACGTGCGCATTGACGGCCGCACCGACGGTATCTGGCTCAACCACAACGGCTACAACTGCTACAACCCGCTGAACCAGGAGTACGACTTCTACGACTTTGCCCGCCAGACGGTCCAGTTCCTGGACGCCAACCCCTCGGAAACGGTGTTTTGGGTCCTGAAGCACGAAAAGGGAACCGAGGAGCTGAATTCCCTGGGCGTGCTCAAGCTTCTGGAGACCACCAGCTTCTACGACCACCTGTTCAAGCCGGAGAAGAGCTACGTTGACGGCGCCCCGCTGATGGGCGACGTCAGGGGCAAGGTCGTCCTGCTGGTGCGCCGTTACGACCTGAGCTTCCCGTCCGTTGAGGCGGAGATGGAGACCTGGAACCGGAACAACCCCGATCGGCCCATCACCAAGGAAATGTTCGGGTACCCCGTTTTGGGTTGGGACGACCTGCCCTATTCCAGCAACTACCAGGCCATCAAGGCCTACGACCACGACGGAGCCAAGGTCTACGTCCAGGACTATTACAGCACCTTGGCCGAAACGAAGTGGGAGTACGTGGAAAACACTTTGGCCCAGACGGCCTTTGGCGAAACGAAGAAGCCTGACGGCCAGCCCATCGTCCACATTGAGGGCAACGGGTGGGTGCTCAACTACACCTCGTGCACGTGGCCCTTGGTCGCGGAGCCCCATTACACGTCCCAGCTGATCAACAAGAACCTGTTCACGGACACGACCTACATCAACAACAGGTTCCTGGGAACCTTGTTCTACAACTACATTGACGGCATGCTGGCGCGCCAGGTCATTGCCACGAACTTCGCCGAGGGCGCGGACTTCATCAAGATCCACCAGCACGACCTGCGCTGGGTTCTGGACCAGCCGGCAACCCTGAACAGGGACGGCAGCAAGCACCAGGAGTGCGCCACCTGCGGCCGCGTCTTCCAGACCGCGTCTGTTTCGAAGATCGCCGGGGTCCAGCTGAGCCGGACCGCCTACACCTACACCGGTGCTGCCAAGAACCCCACCCTGACGGTGAAGGACGTGGACGGCAAGGTTCTTGCCAAGGGAGACGACTACACCGTGACCGTGCCGTCGGGACGGAAGGCCGTCGGCAAGCACACTTACAAGGTGAGCTTCCGGGGCGACTACGCCGGTACCAAGTCGGTTTGGTTCACCATCAAGCCGGCTACGGCGGCGGTTAAGTCCCTGACCCCGGGAACCCGCAAGCTGACGGTGAAGATGACCACGAAGCCCACCACCAAGGGCGGGTCTGCGTTCCAGATCGGCTACCTGCAGAAGGGCGCCAGCAAGTGGAAGTACGTGGCCACGACCTCTCAGAGCAAGGCCATCAAGTCCCTGAAGAAGGGCAAGCAGTACTACGTGAAGGTCCGCGCCTACAAGAAGTCGGGCGGCACGACCTACTACGGCCCCTGGTCCAAGACCAAGCTGAGCAAGAAGATCAAGTAACTACACGGGGCGAAAGAGCCGTTCGGCTCGCTGGTCGCGGGCAGGGTGCCTGGTGCGAGCAGGGCGCTTGCAACGCGCGAGCTGGGCGGGGATTTCGTCCTGAAAGAAGGAGGATGTTGCATGAGGAAGACGCTTGCGGGCATTGCCCTGAGCCTGGCCATGGCCCTGGGGGTCATGGCGGCGCCTGCCTGGGCGGATGAGATCACGGTGTCGACCGGCGGTACGGTGCGCTCCTTCGAGGCGGCTCTGGCTCAGGCCAGCGATGGCGACACGATCCGCCTGGACGGGACCGTGGCCACCGAGCAGCTTTCCAGCGACGCGCCCCTGGTCATTGGCAAGGCGGTGACCGTCACCGGCGGTCAGCTGACCGTCAACAACGCGGGCATTGTGCTGGGAGCTGACGTGACCTTCCGGGACACCAGCATCAAGATGGCCAATGCCGTGCGCAACGCCATTGTGGCCAACGGCCATACCCTGCGCATGTCCAACGTGACGGACCCTCAGAACGACAAGTTCCGCATCCACCTGTTCTGCGGCGGCCTGTCCGACTATAAGGAGAGCCTGGCCGTTCCCGCGGTGGGACCGGCAGGTGCTATCTACCTTGATGGCAAGGTGGAGGTGGGCAACGTGTACTGCGGCGGCCTGTCTGACGTGAGCAGCGCTTCCTATACCGAGCCGCTGGGAAGCAACAGCTTTGCGGGCACCGCGTACGTGTGCCTGGAGGAGGGCCTGAGCTCATCCAGCCTCATCGGCAACATCTACGGCAGCGGTGCTCGTGAGGTGCGCGGTGCTGGCGACGGCGATGCCCTGGTGGCGGATCCGGAGCGCTACACCGCGGCCAGCGGCACGGTGGTGCTGAAGCCGCGGGACGGCTTCAAGAGCGTGGTGCTGGACGGCAGGACCGGCAACAAGAACCTGGTGCTCAGCTATGAGCCGAATCCGTCGAACACCTATGCCCGCGGCTTTGCGGCGACCGACTATGTTTCCGAGCTGCGGGTGGTACGCGGCCAGTACGTCCTGAAGTGCAGCAGTGCCGCGACGCTGGCAGGCACCGACCTGATGATCAGCGACGGCGCCTGCCTGGACATGACCGAGGCGCCCCAAAACGTGACGGTGAAGGGGATTGCCGGCGGCCAGAGCACTGCGGCGAACCTGATCATGGCCGAAAACGGCACCCAGACCATTACCGCCACGGATTCCACCAGCGGAACGGCCCGCGTTGCCATGGGCAACATGAACTTCCCGAATCCGGTGGTGTTGGACCATCCGTACATCGTGGCTCCGAAGACCGCCGAAGGCACGTTCGTGCTGGTGCCCAAGAGTATCCAGGCGAATTTGCAGTTCCTGCACACCAAGAAGGGCCAGTGGCTGGTGCCGTCCGCGGACTTCGAGGACGTGGACGACCCTGACACCCCCGTTGATCCGGACGACCCCAGTGATCCGAAGGACCCTGTGGACCCCAAGGACCCCTCGGATCCGACTGACCCCGCCGACCCCACGGACCCCGTGAATCCGGGGAAGCCGGAGGGCCCCAAGGCTATTTCGCCCACTGTCACCCTTTCCACCAGCACGTACAAGTACAGCGGCACCGCTAAGACCCCCCAAGGTGACCGTGACCCACGAAGGCCTTGAGCTGCTGAAGGGCGTGGACTACGACGTGGTCTATCCGGCGGGGCGCAAGGCCGTGGGCAAGTACACGGTGTCGGTGAAGCTGAAGGGCCGCTTTGCCGGCTCTGGCAGCGCGCGGTTCACCATCAAGCCGGCCACGGCGTCGGTGAAGTCGCTGACCGCGGGCAAGCGCACCTTGAAGGTGGCGGCCTCCTGCCGGCCGTCTGCCAAGGGTGCGGCTGCGTACAAGATCGCCTATCGCCTGAAGGGTTCCAAGACGTGGAAGTACGTGTCCACCACGGCGCAGAGCAAGGTCATCAAGTCCCTGAAGAAGGGCAGGCAGTACTACGTGAAGGTTCGTGCCTACAAGAAGGTGGGCGGCGTGACCCACTACGGCTCCTGGTCCAAGACCAAGCTCAGCAAGAAGGTGAAGTAAGGCGTCCCGCTCGGGTGCTTTGGAACTAGCGGCATCGACGAAGCAGGAGGAAAGCCCATGAGAAGAAGAATCCTTGCCCTGATGGCCTGCCTGGCCATGGTCTGCGCGGTGATGGCTGCGCCGGCCCTTGCCCATGCGGAAACGGGGGACTCGTCAACCTGCGTCGTTCATTTTGACGCCAACGGCGGCTCGGGCGCCATGTCCGACCTGGTCGTTGACGTGAACGCAGATGGGTCGGTGATACTGCCCAAGTCGACGTTTACCCGAAAGGGCTACCTGATGCTGGATGGCTGGTGCACCACGCCGACGGGCGAGGACAGCATATTCAACCTGCCCGATGAAACCGATATTCCTTGCAGCATGCTCCGGGGTATGAGCGAGGTCACCCTGTATGCCCAGTGGACTCGGGTGGGCAAGTTGACCTACCACCTGAACGGCGGCCAGTTCCGCCCGTATGACACGGTCAATGACTACTACATTGCCTATACGTGGACCATGCTGCCGGACCCGGAGAAGGACGGCTACGTGTTCACCGGCTGGTATTTGGACGAAACCTGCGATGGTCCGTGGCTCACCCAGATCAACGGTGGCAGCAGGACCGATGACCGCGACTTCGAGCTGTATGCCTGCTGGGTTGCCGAGGAGTCAGTGCCGCGGGTCATCTTCGACCCCAACGGCGGCAGCGGCACCCGCTTCACCTTCTTTCCTGAAACGGACATAACCGGCACCGACTTCTACCCGAACCCCGGCTTCACGAAGGCTGGCTGCAAGCTGGAGGGCTGGAACACCATGCCCGACGGCACCGGCGACTTCATGCCCCATCCCTGGTACGCCGGCGCCTATGGCTGTTACGGCGTCTGGTACGCCCAGTGGAGCGGCGGCCCTGATGACCCCCAGGACAAGCCCCAGGCCGACCCCAAGCCCATAGCGGGCAAGAAGGTCACCCTTTCTGCCGCCAAGTACACGTACTCCGGCAAGGCCAAGAAGCCTGCCGTGACCGTTTCCGGCCTGAAGAGCGGCGTGGACTACACCGTGTCCTACTCCAACAACACCAAGGTGGGCAAGGCCACTGTCACCGTGACTGGCAAGGGCGCGTATACCGGCAAGATCACCAAGACCTTCAGCATCGTTCCCAAGGCCGCGTCCCTGAAGTCCGTGACGGCGGGCACCCGCAAGCTCACGGCCGTGGCCAGCACCAAGGCAAGCTCCACCGGTGGCACCACGTACCAGTTCGCCTACAAGCAGAAGGGCGCCAAGACGTGGAAGTACGCGAGCACCACCTCCCAGAGCAAGGTGGTCAAGTCCCTGAAGAAGGGCAGGCAGTACTACGTGAAGGTCCGCGCGTACAAGAAGGTGGGCGGAACCGCCTATAATGGTGCGTGGTCAAAGACCAAGTTGAGCAAGAAGATCAAGTAGAGTCCACGGAAGGCGCTGCCCGGGATCCTCCGGCGCGGCGCCTTCTTGCAAGTCAGGGTAAAAAATAGGGCGAAAGGAAAGGCATCCATGGAGGTCGTGGTCAAGGGATTCGACGAGCTGACGGCGCGGGAGCTGTTCGAGCTGTACAAGCTGCGGGTGTCCGTGTTCGTGGTGGAGCAGGAGTGTCCCTACCAGGAGGTGGATGACCTGGACCTGGTGGCCCAGCACGTGTGGCTGTGGGACCAGGAGCAGGGCCGGATCATGGCTTACGCCCGCGTGCTGCCGGCGGGGAGCGCGTTCCCTTCGGCGGGCATTGGCCGGGTCATCGCGGCGGAGCGTCGCCGGGGCCTGGGCACGCAGATCCTGGACCAGGCCGTTGCCGTTGCCCGGGACCGCCTGGGTGCCGACTGCATCACCCTGGAGGCCCAGACCTACGCCCGCGGCCTGTACGAGAAGGCGGGTTTCGTCCAAACGTCGGACGAGTTCCTGGAGGACGGCATCCCGCACATCCAGATGCAGCTGCAGCTGTAATCTGCTCTGCCGCGGTAAAGCGGTCGATTATTTAGAACGAGTATGGATATCTGAGCACGTTGACCTGCTGGTTTCTCTATTATGAGGATGAGAAGCTAGCTGACTTTTAAGGACGAGAGGCAGGTGGAACGCTATGGGCCAGGCAAGTGACGTGATCAAGAGCAACCTGCTGTACGCGGGCCTGACCAAGGACGAGTACGAGCAGATCCAGGAGCTGTACCTTGCCCCCAACGGCGCCATCCTGCGCGTCTTCTCCCTGTGCTGCGGCATCTTGTCCGCGGGCTTCGGCATATTCACCCTGTTCATCCGCCCGGAGGAGGGCAACCATTGGCTCTACCTTGCGGTGGGCGCCTGCTGCCTGGTCGTGGCGGCCCTTTCCCGCTGGAAGGCCCGGGACAATGTCAAGATGGAGGAGGCCTTGGGGCTGGTTTTCGTCCTGGCCTTCTACTTTCTGGGAATCTACACCGGCACCGTGGGCATTCCCGATCGGCTTGCCGTGCTCTTCATGGTCGCCATAGTGGTCATACCTTTGCTGTTCAACGGCAGGCCGATGGGGCAGATGGGCGTCATGCTGGGCTCAACCGTGGTGTTCTGCGTGTTAGCTCTGTTGTTCAAGGACCCGGTCATCGCGGCTACGGACGTCATGGACGCGGTCGTCTTTGCCGTGGCCAGTATCGTGATCAGCGTTTTCACGTACCGGGCCAAGGCCCAAGGCTGCCTGTCTGAGCTCCGCGCCTTGCAGAAGGAGCGGGAGCTGGGCGAAAACCAGGCTGAGCTGCTGGACTCCAACGACCGCCTGCGCCAGACCCAGGACATCTTCGCCAACGCCAGCATGGGCGCGTGGATCATCACCCTGTTCGACGGGGAGGCACCTCGCATGCAGGCCAACCCCATGATGCGCGAGCTGCTGCGCCTGCCGGCCGACATGACGGACCAGGAGCAGATCTACGAGTGGTGGAACTCCCGGGTCACGCCCGAGGCGCGGGACAGCGTCAACGCCTCGGTCCAGGCCATGCTGCAGGGCTCCCGAGACGAGAACACCTACCTGTGGGACGACCCTGAGCTGGGTCCCCAGTTCGTGCGCTGCGGCGGCTTCGGCGAGCACGTGGAGGGCAAGGGCTGGATCCTGCGCGGCTACCATTACAACGTCACCGAGGAGGTCCTGCGGGAGGAAGCCCGCAAGCGCCTGGTGGAGCTGCGCCTGCGAACCGTGTCCGAGGCCATCCACGGCGGCTTCAAGCTGGGCAAGAACGACCCGCAGTTCACCTTCATCATGGTGTCCGAGCAGCTGGCCCAGCTGTTGGGCTACGATTCCCCCGAAGAGCTCATGGAGGCCTCCGACGGCTGCATGATCAACATCGTCAACCGCGAAGATGCCGCTCGGGAGATTCCCGGCGCCCTGAAGGCCGTGAAGGCGGGCGAAATGTACACCATGCACTATCGCCTGCGTTGCAAGGACGGCAAGTGGAAGAACGTCGAGGATCGCGGACGCCTGATCACCAACGAGCGGGGCGAAGAGGAGTTCTGGAGCTTCATCACCGACCAGGACCTGCTTGCTGAGCTGGAAGCCGCCAACCAGGCCAAGTCCAGCTTCCTCATGAACATGAGCCACGACATCCGCACGCCCATGAACGCCATCCTGGGGTACAACCGCCTCTTGGGGAAGGAACTGACGGATCCCAAGCTGCTGGGCTACCAGCAGAAGATCGAGCAGTCCGGCAGCATACTGCTGTCCATCATCAACAACGTGTTGGACATGGCCCATATTGACAGCGGCGAGCAGCAGCTGGTGGAGACCCCTGCCAGGGTGGGTCACGTGATGCCGCAGATCATGAGCGTGTTCGAGGAGGAGGCCCGCAAGAAGGACGTGACCCTGAGCAGCAGCGCCCAGCTTTCCGGCACGCCCATCATGTGCGACGACACCAAGGTCAAGGAAATCTTCATCAACCTGGTCAGCAACGCCGTCAAGTACACTCCCGCCGGCGGAAGCGTTTCCGTGTTCGTGCGGGATGAGCCTGCCGAGCGTCCGGGCTACCTGCGGATCATCACCCAGGTGTCCGACACCGGCATTGGCATGAGCCCCGAGTTCCTGCCCCGCCTGTTCGACCCCTTCAGCCGCGAGCGCAACACCACCGCTGGCAAGGTGGCCGGCACCGGCTTGGGCATGCCCATCGTGAAGAAGCTGGTGGAGCTCATGGGCGGCACCATCGAGGTGGAAAGTCAGCCGGGCAAGGGCACCACGTTCACGGTGACCCTGGAGCATCCCGTTGCCGACGAGTCCCTGTTCGCCGCGGAGGAAGAGCAGTTGGACGAAGCCGAGGTACGGCGCCTGCTGACGGGCACGCGGGTGCTGCTGGTGGAGGACAACGACCTGAACGCTGAGATAGCCTTGGCCCTGCTGGACGAAATGGGCATGACGGCCCACCGGCTGGAGGACGGCTCCCAGTGCGTGGAGCACCTGACCGGCGCGGGCCAGGAGCCCTACGACCTGATCCTGATGGACGTGCAGATGCCCGTCATGGACGGCTACCAGGCCACCCGGGCCATCCGCGCCCTGGAGGACCCGGCCCTGGCGCAGGTGCCGATCCTGGCCATGACCGCCAATGCCTTCGACGAAGACCGCCGCCGCGCCCGGGAGGCCGGCATGAACGGCCACCTGGCCAAGCCCATAGACGTGGTCCAGGTGCAGAAGGCGGTGCTCGCCACGTTGCAAAGCCGCTAGGTCGGGCTACAATCTGAGGAGCATGAGGGAGCACCTGATTCGATGACCCGGGACGAAGGCCAGGCTGGTTTTCGTCCGAAAAACAAGGATTCCGAGGCGTGGGCGCATGATGCGCCTGCGCCTGTTTTTGACGAAAGGAACGAACATGGCCAACACCGCCGCCAGCGAGCAGACCATGGACCGCGTGCTCGACCGCGTGGTCGTGACCATTGCCGAGCGAGGGCTGGCAACGCCCCAGACCCCGGTGCTGCTGATGGTATCCGGCGGCAGCGATTCCACGGCCCTGGCCTATCTGGGCCGCGAGCTGGCGGATGCCGGAGCGGTGGGCCCCCTGGCCATGCTGCACGTGAACCACCAGCTCCGGGGCAAGGACTCCGACGCGGACGCCGAGTTCGTGCAGGAGCTGGCGTCTGCCCTGGACATTCCGCTGTTCGTGTGCCAGATCGACGTGCCCCGCCTGGTGGCGGAGTCGGGCGAGAACATGGAGGCCGTGGCCCGTCGCGAGCGCTACGTGGCCGCCAACGAGGCCCTGGCCAGCCTGTGCCAGCACGTGGGCGCCCCGGTGGAGGCCGGCCGTGTGTTCACGGCACATACCCAGGATGACCGGGTGGAGAGCTTCTACATGCGCTCCATCGTGGGCACGGGCCCGGGCGGCTTCAGGTCCATGCTGTACGCCAACGGCCGCATCGTCCGCCCGTGCCTGGACGTGAGCCGCCAGGACCTGCGGGACTACCTGGTCGCCCGGGCCGAGCTGGGCCTGGCCTGCGTCCGCGACGGCCAGGGCGACCTGTGGCGGGAGGACGCCACCAACGCCCATACCGACCAGTTCAGGGCCTTCGTCCGCCACAAGATCGTCCCCGTGGCCCAGGAGCGCAACCCCCAGCTGCTGGACACCCTGTGCCGCACCATGAACCTGATCGCCGACGAGGACGACCTGCTGGATCAGATGGCGTCCATGATCGCCCGGGAGGGCGTGCGCCAGATCGACCAGGCGGACCCGGCCGGCGGCTTCCTGCTGCTGCCGGACTTCGGTCCCAACCCGCTGCCGCTGAAGCGCCGCGTGGTGGTGTCCCTGCTGCAGAAGATGCTGGGTGCCGATGCCCGCGTGGAGGCCGCGTCGGTCCAGGCCGTGCTGGCCCAGTTCGACGCCGCCGGCGCACCGGTCAGCGGCGCGGTGGACAACATCCAGGGCAACCTGGCGGTGAGCGCCAACAAGCAGGGCGTTTGCATTGAGCCCATGCAGGCATTCCGCTCCCGCAGGAAGAAGGACAAGTAGATGAGCAACGTGAAGATAGTGCTGGCATCGGCCAGCCCCCGCAGGTCCCAGCTGCTGCAGGAGGCCGGCCTGGACTTCCAGGTCCTGACGGTTCCCGTGGACGAGCTGCTGGAGCCCGACGAGCTGAAGGACCCCCAGCAGGCCTGCAAGACCCTGGCCGAGCGCAAGGCCGGCGCCACCGTGCAGGAGCTGCTGGCCCAGGGCGTGGACGGCCCCACCATGGTCTTCGGCTCCGACACCATGGTGGTGCTGGACGGCGTCATATTCGGCAAGCCCACCGGCCACGACCACGCGGTCCGCATGCTGCGGGCCCTTTCCGGCCGCACCCACCAGGTCATGACCAGCGTGTCCGCCTGGATGATGGCCCCCGGTGCCACCGGCGGCGTGAGCGTGGGATACCGCAGCTTCGTGGACGTGACCGACGTGACCTTCCGGGACCTTTCCGACCAGGACATCCTTGACTACCTGGCAAAGGGCGAAAGTTTCGACAAGGCCGGCGCCTACGCCATCCAGGGCTTCGGCGCGGATCTGGTGACGGGCATCGACGGCGCCATGGACACGGTCGTAGGCCTGCCGGTGGAGCGCATGCGCCAGGAGTTCCCGGAGCTGTTCGCGTAGGGGCCGCATACTGTGTGGGCATTTTGCGCACAGCCTGGGAATCAGGCGGGTCGTGGTACACTGTTTGACTATTAGCAAACTGGGTGCTTAGGCCCGTTTCGCCCTGAAAACCGCCGTTTTGGCGGCAGGGGAGGGCAGAACGGCGGGGCGCCCCGAGTAGGGAAGTGGCGAAATGCATCCTCATATCGACCGCATTCTGTATACCGAGGAAATGATTGCCCAGCGCAACAAGGAGATGGGCCAGGCGATCACGGAAGAGTACCGCGACAAGGTGGGCGAAGAGGGCATCGTTCTGGTGTCCGTCCTGCGCGGCGCGGCCATCTTCATGGCCGACCTGGCGCGCTGCATCGATCTGCCGCTGGAAATGGACTACATGGCGGTTTCGTCCTACGGAAACGGCACCACCAGCTCCGGCCGCGTGCGCATGCTGAAGGACCTGTCCACCGACATCGAGGGACGTCATGTGGTCATTGCCGAGGATATTTTGGACTCCGGCCTGACGCTGCAGCATCTGCTGACCATCCTGGGCCAGCGCAAGCCCGCGTCCATCCAGGTGGTGGCGCTGCTGCGCAAGGACACGCCGAACCAGATCGACATCCCGTGCTTCCAGACCGGCTTCGTGTGCCCCAACGAGTTCGTGGCGGGCTACGGCCTGGACTACGCGGAGCATTACCGCAACCTTCCCTACATCGGCGTTCTGAAGCCGGAGGTCTACGCGAAGTAGACCGGGCACCATCAACCAGTACAGGAGACATTGCGCCTTATGGCAGACAACTACAGCAAGAACAAGAAGAACCCTGAGCAGGGCTCCCGCTCCCCGGTCATCTGGGTGGTGCTGGGCCTGCTGTGCGTGGCGTTGCTGGGCACCGTGTTCGGCAATATGAACCAGGGCGAAAAGGACCAGCTTATCACCTCCGAGTTCGTGGCCGCCGTCGAGCAGGGCCGCGTGAAGGAAGTGGTGTACAACGCAGGCGAGTACACCGTGACCGGCACCTACTACCCGGCCATCACGGCGGGTGCCAGCGCCTCCGAGGCCTTCAACGACTCCTTCGACGCCCTGAGCGCGGGTATTTCCGCCCAGGGTCAGAAGGACGTGCTGGAAACCCAGGACCTGTCCACCATCCAGCTGGGCCAGGCTCGCAGCTATTCCTCCACCTACGTGGGCCAGGACTCCCTGCAGGAGCTTATGGCCAAGCATCCGGAGATCAAGTACCAGATCACCCTGCCCAGCGGCCTGGGCAATATCCTGCTGAGCCTGCTGCCCATCCTGCTCATTGCGGGCATCATGTTCTACTTCTTCAACCAGATGTCCAAGTCCACCAACTCCCAGATGAGCTTTGGCAAGGCCAAGGCCAAGAAGACCACCGAGGAGCGCCCTGACGTGCGCTTCTCCGACGTGGCCGGCGTTGACGAGGCCCTGGAGGAGATGCAGGAGATCAAGGACTTCCTGGCAAATCCTGAAAAGTATCAGGCCATGGGCGCCAAGATCCCCCGCGGCGCGCTGCTGGTGGGCCCTCCGGGCACCGGCAAGACCCTGATGGCCCGCGCCGTGGCCGGTGAGGCCGGCGTGCCGTTCTTCAGCATCTCCGGCTCTGACTTCGTGGAGATGTTCGTGGGCGTGGGCGCCAGCCGCGTGCGCGACCTGTTCCAGCAGGCCAAGGACGCTGCCCCGGCCATCATCTTCATTGACGAGATCGACGCCGTGGGCCGCCAGCGCGGTGCCGGCGTGGGCGGCGGCCATGATGAGCGCGAGCAGACCCTGAACCAGCTGCTGGTGGAGATGGACGGCTTCGAGAAGACCGACTCCGTGGTGCTCATTGCCGCCACAAACCGCGCTGACATCCTTGACCCGGCCCTGCTTCGCCCCGGCCGCTTCGACCGTCAGATCGTGGTCGACACGCCCGACGTGCGCGGCCGCGAGCAGATCCTGAAGGTGCATGCTGCCAACAAGCCCCTGGGCTCTGACGTGGACCTGGCCCGCATTGCCCAGATCACCCCGGGCTTCACCGGCGCCGACCTGATGAACCTGATGAACGAAAGCGCCATCCTGGCGGCTCGCCGCAACAAGCACATCATCGGCATGACCGAGATCAACGAGTCCATGGAGCGCGTCATCGCCGGCCCGGAGCGCAAGGGCCGCGTCATGAACGACCAGACCAAGAACATCATCGCGTACCACGAAAGCGGTCACGCGCTGGTGGGCCACAAGCTGGAGAAGGCCGACCCGGTCCACAAGATCAGCATCATCAGCCGCGGCCGTGCCCTGGGTTACACCCTGTCCATCCCCGACGAGGACAAGGTCCTGAACAGCGTCGGCGAGATGAAGGCCGAGCTGTGCGTGCTGCTGGGCGGTCGCGTGGCGGAGGAGCTGTTCTGCGGCGACATCACCACCGGTGCCAGCAACGACCTTGAGCGCGCCAGCAAGATCGCCCGCAGCATGGTCACCCAGTACGGCATGAGCCCGTCCCTGGGCCACCAGGTGTTCGGCGAGGCCAACCATGAGGTCTTCCTGGGCCGCGACTACGGCAACACCCGCAACTACTCCGAGGAAACCGCCGTCCGCATTGACGAAGAGGTCACGCGCATCCTGAAGGAAGCCCATGACGAAACCTATCGCATCCTGAGCGAGTGCGCGGACCAGATGCATCTTATGGCCAAGGTCATGCGCGAGCGCGAGACCATTGACGGCATTGCCTGCGAGATGCTGCTGGACAACAAATGGGACGAGTTCCTGGCTATGGAGGACGACCTGAAGGCCAAGGCCGCTGCCGAGGAGGCAGCCGCCCAGGCCCGCAACGCCCAGATGCTGGCCCAGCAGGCCCAGGCAGCTCAGGGCGCCCAGGTCGCCGGCATGGCAGCTCCCCAGGGCGGTGCGGTGAACCCCTACGCCCAGGTGAATCCCTACGCGGTGCCCCAGCAGAACCTGGTGCAGCCCCAGGAGCCCATCCAGCCCGCTGCCCAGCCCGCCGAGCCCGTAGCTCCGGCAGAGCCCGCGCAGCCGGCCCAGCCTGCCCAGCCCACCGACGAGCCGAAGGAATAGATTCGCCCTATGAACTGGCATTGCGCTTCGTTTGACTTTGATACCCGTATGCCCGTGCTCATGGGCATCCTGAACATGACCCCGGACTCCTTTTCCGACGGGGGAGAGCACAACACCTTCGATGCGGCCATGGATTTCGCCCACCAGATGATCCAGGAAGGAGCCCGGATCATTGACGTGGGAGGCGAGTCCACCCGTCCCGGCTCCGCGCCGGTGGATGAGGCCGAGGAGCTGGCCCGCGTGATCGACGTGGTGCGCGCCCTGGCTGAGGAGGGCGTGTGCGTGAGCATCGACACCCGCCATGCGTCCGTGGCCAAGGCCTGTGTCGAGGCCGGTGCCGCCATCATCAACGACGTGTCCGGCTTCCGCGACCCCGCCATGGTGGAGGTCGCCGCGGGTTGCGACGCGGGCCTGGTGGTCATGCACATGCAGGGCGAGCCCGGCACCATGCAGGACAACCCCGTGTACGACGACGTGGTGGACGAGGTCCGCGAGTACCTGCGCGGCCAGGCCGCCATGCTGGAGGAGGCCGGCGTGGCCCACGAGCGCATCTGCGTGGATCCGGGCCCGGGCTTCGGCAAGACCTACAAGCAGACCGTGGAGCTGGTCCGCAACTTCCATGAGTTCCGTCATCTGGGCTATCCGGTCATGGCCGCGGTGTCCCGCAAGAGCTATATTGGCCAGGCCTACAAGGTGGAGGAGCCCCATCAGCGCGACGTGGCCTCCGCCGCCGAGGCGCTGCTGGCCGCCGAGCTGGGCGCCAGCGTGCTGCGGGTGCACAACGTCGGCATGACCGAGGCCGGCCTGAAGGACCTGCGTCCCTACGTGCTGTTGGGCCTGGGTTGCAACGTGCCCCTGGTTGCAAACGAAGGCGAGGAGCGTGAGGCGAAGATCGCCCAGCTGAACATGGCCATCGGCGACCTGTGCATGATTCCGGACACCCAGATCATGGACGTGGCCGGCTTCTACGAAAGCGAGCCCGCCTACTACATGGACCAGGATCCCTTCGTGAACACCGTGGTTCTGCTGCGCAGCGGCGTTTCCCCCAAGGAGCTGCTGGGCTACCTGCACAACATCGAGAACCGTCTGGGCCGCGTCCGCGAGATTGAGAACGGACCGCGCACCTGCGACATCGACATCCTGGACTACCAGACCTACGTGTACGACTCCGAGGAGCTGACCCTGCCGCATCCGCGCGTGTGCGAGCGCGACTTCGTGGTGAAGCCCCTGGAGGAGATCCTGCCCGGCCACGTGCTGGCCGACGGCACGCCGGTGAGCTCCGTTCCCGAGGAGGAGCGCCTGGGTCGTGCCTTCCGCGTGCGGGGGTAGCAGTGCTTGAGCTGCGCCTGAGCACCCATGACGTGCTGCCCTCCTCCAACAACGTGGTGAAGCATGCCATCGAGGCGGGGGAGCCCCAGGGCCTGGTGGTGCGTACCTTCAAGCAGACGGCGGGCTACGGCCGCTTGGGCCGCAGCTGGGTGAGTCCCGAGGGCGGCCTGTACGTTTCGATTCTTCTGCGTCCGCAGGTCGACCTGCGGACGCTTCCTACGCTGGGCCTGGTGGTGGGCCTGGCGCTGCAGCGGACGGTGGAGGGGATCCTCCCCGCGGAGCTGCGGTCCTGCTTGCGGGTGAAGTGGCCCAACGACCTGGTGTGGAAGGGCGGCGACCGTCAGCGGGGCGTGTTCCCCAAGGTCAGCGGCATTTCCTTCGAGCGCCACGCCGGCGGTGTGTGCGTGGGCGTGGGCGTGAACGTGTTTCGTCCCTTTGGCGAGCAGGCCGTGGGCGGCAAGAACGTCCCCGTGTACCTGGCCGAGGTGCTGGAGCAGCGCCTTCAGGCGGCCGGCGTGCCGGCTGCGGTGGGCCCGGAGGGGCTCGTGGACGAGCAGCGGGCGCTGATCCTGGGGCTGTGCGACCGCTTCCTGGAGGAGCTTGCTGTCGTGTACGACCAGTGGCAGGAGAAGGGCATGGCGGCGTTCGTGGATGAGTACTCCCGCAAGCTGTGCCTGATGGACGAGCGGGTGATGGTGATGGACCAGCTGGACCAGAGCGTGGTCTCCGGCATGGTTCAGGGCGTCGACGCAGACGGTCGGCTGCTGCTGCTCACCGATGCGGGCGTGGTTGAGCCGGTGAGTTCTGGCGTGGTTCAGCTGGCGTAGATTGCCGTGAACCCTGCAGGGCAGAACTGCGAGTTTAGGGACCCCCTCTGGACAAAATTGCGAGCTTAGTGAGGCAGATGGCTCCCAACGAGGTTGGCTGTGGGTTGATGATCTCGCGCTTCGCTCAATATGACCATAATCTTGTGATGAATTCAGCTCAACATAGGTCTATTTGGTTGTCTTGATAGCTGGATTAGGTCGCGTCCGTAAAGTGGTGTAAATACAAGGAATGAGCCAGGGGCTCCTCTC
>JAUNCQ010000064.1 GCA_030526515.1 Coriobacteriia bacterium | reverse complement strand
CGCTCGTACTCAGCGCGCTTCTTGGACAGGATCAGACGGCCGTCCTTGTCCTCCTTCTGCAGGACCAGAGCCTCCAGCTTGTCGCCCAGGGCAACGATGTCAGCCGGGTTGGCGTCCTTGCGGATGGACAGCTCACGAGAGGGGATGACACCTTCGGACTTGAAGCCGATGTCAACCAGGACCTCGTCGTGCTCGATCTTGACGACAGTGCCGTCAACCAGATCGCCCTCGTCGAACTCGGTCAGAGTGCCATCGATCATTGCGTTCATCTGCTCGTCGGAGACGTCAGAGAAATCGATGACGGAAGTGTTCTTGATTTCGGTCAAAACGGACCCCTTCCAAATAAATCGGGGACCCTTCGCCATGAATGATTGCTTACATTATCCACGTTCGCAAATGCGGCTTTCGCCCACGGCTTACGCCGCATCAAACATGTCTCGGGGGCCTACAGTTTCTACGCCTACGTTCTTCCTTACGTAAGCCGAATCATTGTAGCACGCACTTCGGCCGCTTGCGCCCAGTTTTTTGCCATCTCCAGAAAATAGGAAAGGACGCGGCCTCCAGGACCGCGCCCTCCCCCAGGGTTGGCGTCTTTGGGCGAAAGATTCGCCGGTCAGCCGACTACTTGTCGGCGTTTTCCTTTGCCTTGCGCTTGCGCTGGGACGTGGTGAGCTTCACCGTGGCGCCGGCCTTCTTCTCCAGCTTGGCCTCCTTGGCAGGAGCCTCCACGGCAACCTCCACGACCTCGGCGGGCTCTTCGGCCTCCTGGGCCTTTTCGCCCTTAGGCGGCATGCTGGTGGGATCGCTCTTGGCGAACTCGTACAGGACCACGTCGGTGCCGAAGCGCTCCAGCAGCTTGGCGTTGCGCTTCTCCTTGTTCTTCCACATCACATACAGCGGGGTCGCGATGGCGATGGAGGAGTAGGAGCCGCTGATCAGGCCCACGGCAATGGCCAGTGCGAAGTCCTTCAGGGTCTCGCCGCCGAAGAACAGCATGATCAGCACCGGCAGCAGAGACGTGATAGACGTGTTGATGGTACGGCAGAGCACCTGGTTGATGGAGTGGTTCGCCATGGTCGTGAACGTGCAGCGGATGTTCTCCTGCTTCATGTTCTCGTCAATGCGGTGGAACACGACCACGGTGTCGTACAGGGAGTAGCCCAGGATCGTCAGCATTGCGGCGATGGTGTTCGGGGTGATCTCCCAACCGATCAGGCAGTACACGCCCAGCACCAGGATCAGGTCGTGGAACAGGGCGGCCACGGCCGTGATGCCCATCTTGTAGTCACGGAAGCGGATGCCGATGTAGATGATGATCAGCAGGATGGCGATGAGGAACGCCATGACCGAGGACTTGATGACGCTGGCGCCCCAGCCCGGGCCGATGGTGTCGACCTGGAAGCTGTCGGTGCTCAGACCCAGCGTGTTGACCACGGAGGTGGCGGCGGAGGTGTTGGTGGTGCGGACGATGAAGCCGGGCTGGCCGTTGGTCTGGGTGGTCTGGATGACGGCCTCGGACTCACCGGCCTGGTTGAAGGCATCGCGCATCTGCTCGGTGGTGATGTCACCGGTCTGGTTGAAGGTGATGGAGGTGCCACCCACGAACTCGATGCCGAAGTTCATGCCCTTGATGCCCGCGATGCCAAGGCACACGCAGATGACCACGGCGGCCACGCACAGGAACACCTTGCGGTATCCCATGAAGTTGATGTCCTTCTTGATGAAGCGGCCCTTCAGGCGGCCCTTGGAGTTGAGCTCAGCAACCTTGGGCTGGTCGGAGCCCTCTTCGCTGCGGGATGCCGGAGTGGCGACGCCCAGGTACTTCTCGTACTCGATGGCAGCGTTCTGGCAGTCCTTGATGCCCCAGAAGCCGGGGTTCTTGGCAATGGCGCGGGTGGCCAGCAGGCGGATCAGCGGCGCCTTGAAGATGAGCATCATGACGATGTCACAGATGATGCCCAGTGCCAGGGTCAGGCCGAAGCCCTTGACGGAGGCGGATGCCAGGAAGAACAGGGACAGGGCGGCCACCAGGGTGACCAGGTCGGCGTCGATGGACGTCATGATGGCGTGGCGGACGCCGGACAGGGACGCGGCCTTGATGCTGCGGCCCTCGCGGATCTCCTCGCGGAAGCGCTCCACGGTCAGGACCGAGGAGTCGGCCGCCATGCCGATGGTCAGGACGATGCCCGCGATGCCGGCCAGGGACAGGCTGAACAGGCCGAAGGCGGAGAGCACGGCCAGGATGCCCAGGTACAGGATGGCGAACACGGCAATGGCGCCTGCGTTGATCAGGCCCAGGCCGGTGTAGAAGAACAGCAGGTAGAGCATGACCAGGATCAGGCCCACCACAGCGGCGATCAGGCCGGCCATCAGGGCCTCCTGACCCAGGGTCGGGCCGACGGTCTGGGCGGTCTCGAACTGGAAGCTCACCGGCAGGGAGCCGCTCTCAAGAACGGTCTGCAGGGACTGGGCTTCCTCCACGGTGTAGCGGCCGGTGATGGACACCTCGCCGCTGGGGATCTCGGACTGGACCGCGGGAGCGGACTGCACCTCGCCGTCCAGGATGATCACGATCTCGCCCTTGGTGGGAGCCAGCTCCTTGGTGGCCTCGGCGAACTTCTTGGTGCCCTCGGCGTCAAGGCGCAGGTTGACGGCATAGTAGGCGGAAGCCTCAGATGCCTTGCCAATGGAGACCTGGCTGATGTTTTCGCCCGTGATGAGCGGGGTGTAGGTCCCCTCCTGGATCTTCAGGTGCTGGGACTTGCCGGACGGGAAGGTGTTGCCGTAGGCGTCCGTCACGGAGCCTTCGTCAGCGTACTGGCCGTTGCGGATGGCGGTGACCACGTTTTCGTCCGTGATGGAGTCCAGACGGGTGAACTCCAGCTTACCGGTCTTGCCGATGGTGTTCAGCGCGGTCTCGGTGTCGGACAGGCCCGGGATCTGAACCAGGATCTGGTTGGAGCCCTGCGCCTGGACCGTTGCCTCGGAGGCACCCAGCATGTTGACGCGGTTTTCGATGATGGCGCGGGACTTCTCCATGTCCTCGTCAGACACCGCCGAGCCGTCGGAATTGGACGCGGAGAGCACCACGGACAGACCGCCCTGGATGTCCAGGCCCTGGTTGATGCGCTCGTTCGGCGGGGTGAAGGCGAAGATGGAGCCGATGACCAGCACCACGGTAAGAACGATCAGCCAGATGTTGCGGCGGTCGTTGCCGCGCAGGCTGCTCTTCTTGCCCTTCTTCTTGAGTTTCTCTGCCATCAGTACAGATCTCCCTCTATCGTGACTGCAGTTGCGTGTGCGGGCAGGTCGCCCGCAGTGGTAATTTCGTCATTTTCTCACAAATTAACCTGCAATGGTAGCGCGGCGCATAATTATTCTGTTTTCGGAATAAGCAGCGAATTCCCAGCTAAACAAGGAAAAGGCCGGGGCGAAAGCTTCGTCCCGGCCTTCCAGCCAATCGGTCAGGCGCCCCTGCGGCGCCCCGTTCGGGCCCTCCCCTAGTAGTCCTGAGCCGCGTCGGACGCCATCCACGCGTCCAGGAACTCCTGGTAGGCGTCGGCCAGGATGGCCTCCCGGGCCTTGGCCATGAGGTCGATCAGGAAGTGCAGGTTGTGGACGGACAGCAGGATGCCGCCCAGCATCTCCTTCTGCTTCACCAGGTGGCGCAGGTAGGCGCGGCTGTAGTTCTGGCAGGTGGAGCAGGTGCACTGGGGGTCCAGCGGGCCGAAGTCGCGGGTGTACTTGGCGTTGCGCATGTTCATGCGGCCCTGGTGGCTGAAGGCGGTGCCCATGCGGGCGGTGCGGGTGGGCAGCACGCAGTCGAACATGTCCACGCCTTCGCCCACGGCCTTCACCAAGGTGGTGGGGTTGCCCACGCCCATCAGGTAGCGGGGCTTGTTTTCAGGCAGCGCCCGGGCCACCTGGCCCAGGGTCTGGAACATGACCTCGTGCTCTTCGCCCACCGAATAGCCGCCAATGCCGTAGCCGCCGAACTCCTGCATGCCGGCTGCCTTGGACTCGTCGTTGATGCGCATGAGCTGCTCGATGGAGTTCAGGCGCAGGTCGAGCTCCATGCCGCCCTGGACGATGCCGAACAGCGTCTGGTCCTCGCGGGTGTGGGCGGCCAGGCAGCGGCGGGCCCAGTTGGCGGACAGGTCCACGGCCTTGGCCACATTGCGCTTCTCGCAGGGGTACGGCGTGCACTGGTCCAGCTGCATCACTATGTCAGCGCCCAGCAGCTGCTGGATGCGCATGTTTTCCTCCGGCGTCCAGAACTGCTTGGAGCCGTCGTAGATGCTGCTGAACGCCAGGCCGTCCGGGTGCAGCTTCAGCGTCTTGGCCAGGCTGAACACCTGGAATCCGCCGGAGTCGGTCAGGATGGGGCCGTCGTAGTTCATGAAGCGGTGCAGGCCGCCGGCCTCGGCCACCAGCTCGGGGCCGGGACGCTGGGACAGATGATACGTGTTCGCCAGGATGACCTGGGAGTTCATGCTGTGCAGCTGGTCCACGGTAATGCCCTTGACGGTGGCGCTGGTGCCCACCGGCATGAACATGGGCGTGTGGAAGGTGCCGTGGGCGGTGGTGTAGGAGCCGGCGCGGGCGTGGCCGCTCTGGGCATCCAGGGTGTATTCGAACAGGGCCATGTGCTTCCTCTTCAGGGGTCCGGTTACATGCGAATGGAAGGGGGCGAAAGACCCGCTACTCGGCGGGCTGCCCCATGACCTTGGCGTAGTAGCGCTTGGTGGCCTCGGCTTCGTCCTGGGCGGCCTGCTGCTGCTCGGCGCTCATCTGGGCGCAGCGCTCCAGGGTGGCCTCCACCACCTGCGGGTCCAGGGCCTCCGTGGCAACGTCGGCCACCGGGTCGGCGCAGGCGGGCAGGGCGTCCACCCATGCGGCGAACTCCTGGGCGGAGCCGTGCTTGACGGTGGACAGGTCCAGGTCAATGGGGTCGATCAGGTAGTCGGTCATCAGGAAGGCATCGGCGCCCAGCTTGCAGAAGGCCAGGTCCTCCACGGTGTTGTTACCCACCATGAGCACGTCGGCGCCCTCCAGGCCCATGGCCGCCAGGTTTTCCGCGTAGTAGCGCAGGCTCGGCTTGGCGGCGCTGGAGTTTTCGTAGTTGGTCACGCGGCAGAACAGGCTCGGGTCCAGGCCGGCCCATCCCAGCCTGCGCTCAACCGCCATGAGCGGGAACAGCGGCGTGGTGGTCAACAGCAGCGGATACCCCTTCTGGGCCAGGGTCTGCACCGCACGCACCATATGGGCGTCCGGGACCACGCCTTCGCCCACCAGGTCGAAGTCGGTCTGGTAGAACTCGGTGAACAGCTCGATCCACTCCTCCTTGGTGCGCTGCTCCTGCTCGGGCGCGTCCTTGCCGATGAGCTCCATGAACGTGTCCCAGTAGGCCTGCTCGTTGGTGCGGGGGCCGTTGTTCTGGCCCATGGAGCGGGTGCCGGCGTTCAGGGCCATCTTCAGGCGGTCCGGATCAGCGCCGTGCTTGACCATGAACCGGGCCAGGCGGGCGAAATACCCTCCCAGGAACTCCTCCATGTCCATGGCCAGGAGCGTGCCGTCAAGGTCGAAGCACACCGCGCGGTAGGCGCGGGTGGCGGTAGTGGTCTGAGTCATGTGATTTTGCCCTTTCCTCAGGCGCATGCGCGCGGCCTGTTTTATCCATCATGCTAGTATAAGCCCTATGAACACCCAGAACCACAACATACCCCGGCTGCTCCTGCACGCCTGCTGCGGGCCCTGCTCCCTGGAGCCCACCCGCTCCCTGCAGGAGCGTGGGTTCCAGCCCACCATATATTTCGCCAACAGCAACATCCATCCTGCGGGCGAATACGCCCGCCGGCTGGAAACGTTGCAGGCCTGGGCAAGCGGTCCCGACCCCGCGTCTCCCCTGCCCGTGGTGGAGGGCTCCTATGACGTGGAGGCCTGGGAGCGCACCTGCGGCCGCCTGGGCGACGCCGCCCTGGCCGAGGTCCCGGCAGACGCCGACCGCGCGCCCGCCCTGGCGGTGGACCCGGAGAAGCGGAAGGCCCGCTGCCGGCTGTGCTACAGGATGCGGTTCGAGGAGGCAGCCCGCTACGCTGCCGACCACGGCTTCCAGGCCCTGGGAACCACCCTGTCCGTCAGCCCCTACCAATATACGGACGTGATCCGGGAGGAGCTGGAGCGGGCCGCCGCCGGCGCCGGCATCCAGGCGCTGTTCGAGGACTACCGGCCTTACTACGACGAGGCCACCCGGCGCAGCCGCGACCTGGGGATGTACCGGCAGAACAACTGCGGCTGCCGCTTCAGCATAGACGAGGCCGAGGCCGAGCGGGCCGAGCGCAAGGAGGAGCGCCGCCGCGCCCGGGAGGCCCAGCTGGCCGCCACCGCCGATCAACGGGCCGCCGAAGAGGCCGCCCGCCAAGCCAAGAAGGCGGAAAAGGCCGCCTATGCCGAAAAGCAGCGCCGCAAGAAGGCGGCCCTGAAGGCCCTCCGAAGCGCCCGGCCCCAAGGCGACGGGCAGGACGGGCAGACGCCCTAGATTTCGCCCTCCCCTTCCAGAAACCACCTGACCGAACTAAGGATTTGCACATGTACGAGAACCTGACCCTGCGCACCGCCGACTACGACTACGACCTGCCGGAGGAGCTCATTGCCCAGGAGCCCGCGCCCATCCGCGACCGCTGCCGCATGCTGGTCATGGAGCGCGAGTCCGGCGCGCTGGAGGACCGCATCTTCGCGGACATCGTGGACTACCTGCGTCCCGGCGACCTGCTGGTTGCCAACGAAACCCGCGTGCGCCCCGCCCGCCTGCTGGGCAACAAGCGCGGCACCGGCGGCGCGGCCGAGGTCTTCCTGCTGCGCGAGCGCATCCAGCCCGTCCGCAAGAACGACGAGGCCCTGTGGGAGGCGCTGGTCCGTCCCGGCAAGCGCCTGAAGCCCGGCGCCGTGGTGGACTTCGTGGGCACCGACGGCTCCGTAGCCTTGTCTGCCGAGGTGGTTGACTGGGTTGACCAGACGGGCGAAGGCAAGGGCGAGCGCCTGGTGCGCCTAACCACCACCCTGCCGTCCCTGGACGAAGCCCTGCACGAGGTGGGCAACACGCCGCTGCCGCCCTACATCAAGGACTACGCCGGCGACAAGGAGATGTACCAGACCGTCTACTCCCGCAACGAAAGCAGCGCCGCCGCCCCCACCGCGGGCCTGCACTTCACCCCGGAGCTCATCGCCGACCTGCAGGAGCGCGGCATCAGCTGGGAGACCGTGGAGCTTGAGGTGGGCCTGGACACCTTCCGCCTGATCGACGAGGACGACCCCACCGAGCACAAGATCCACACCGAGCTGTTCAGCGTGCCCCAGCGCACCGTGGACGCCATCGAGCGCACCAAGGCCGCCGGCGGCCGCGTGTTCGCCGTGGGCACCACCAGCGTCCGCAGCCTGGAAAGCGCCTGGGACCCGGAGCTGGGCCGCCTGCGCGCCCGCGACCGCGAGGCCACCAGCCTGTACATCCTGCCCACGTTCCAGTTCCACGTGATCGACGGCATGATCACCAACTTCCACGTGCCCAAGAGCACCCTCATGATGCTGGTCAGCGCGTTCTCCAGCCACGCCAACCTCATGAACGCCTACCAGCACGCCATCGACGAGCGCTACCGCTTCTTCAGCTTCGGCGACGCCATGCTGATCCACTAGGTTTCGCCCAAGCCACAGGGCCCTCAGTCCCTTGCATGCTGCAGAAGCTGCGCAGCCTTCCGCATGCAGGGGACGAAGGGCCCTCTTGCCGCAAAGCCGCTGCGACCGCACACAAGACGAGGGCTCCCAACCGGGAGCCCTCGCTGCATTCAGGTATGTTTCAGGGCAAGAACCGCGCTAGGCGATCTCCACGACCCAGCCCTCAGGACCCTGGATAGCACCGGCCTGGATGCCGGTCAGGGTGGAGCGGAGCTTCTTCATGACCGGGCCGGAGGTCTCGGCGCCGTCCGGGAAGGTGACCACGGTTTCGCCATCCTCAATGTGGCCCACCGGGGAGATGACGGCCGCGGTGCCGCACAGGCCGCACTCCACGAAGTCGCCGTTCAGGACCTCTTCCCACTTCACCGGGCGCTCGATGACGGTCATGTCGCAGAAGTCCTTGGCCACGGTCACCAGGGAGCGACGGGTGATGGACGGCAGGATGGAGTCCGTGAAGGACTGGGGAACCACCAGGTTGCCCTCCTTGTCCACGAACAGCACGTTGGCGCCGCCGGTCTCCTCCACGTAGGTGCGGGACTGGGAGTCCAGGTACAGGTTCTCGGCGTAGCCGTTGGCATGGGCCTCCATACCCGGCTTCAGGGACATGGCGTAGTTCAGGCCGGCCTTGATGTTGCCGGTGCCATGGGGAGCAGCGCGGTCGTACTTGGCAATGCCCAGGGTCACGGCGGTGTCGCCGCCCTTGAAGTAGGGGCCCACGGGGGTCACCAGGATGCGGAACTGATACTCGTCAGCCGGCTTCACTCCAATGACGTCGCCGGTGGCGAACATGAAGGGGCGCACGTACAGCGTAGCGCCGGAGCCGAAGGGCGGAACCCAGGCCTGGTTGGCCTTGACGACCATCTTCACGGCCTCGACGAACTTGTCCTGGGGGAACACGGGCATGCACAGGCGCTCGGCGGAGTCAGCCATGCGCTGGGCGTTCAGATCCGGGCGGAAGCACACGATGCGGCCGTCCTCGGTGGTGTACGCCTTCAGGCCCTCGAAGACCTCCTGGCAGTAGTGCAGGATGCCGGCGCACTCGCTGATCTGCAGGCTGTGGTCCTCGGTCAGGAAGCCTTCGCCCCACTCACCGTCCTTGTAGTTGCACACGTAGCTGTAGTCGGTCTTCATGTAGCTGAACGGGAGGTTGCCCCAATCCAGATCCTTCTTTTCCATGGCTTTCCCTTTCACATACGCTTATCCGCAGACGAATAGATGGGCAAATGTTACTCCTCCCATGCGCGTATTTCGGGTTTGTTTCGCAGATTTAACGTTTATCAGGGCGAAAGGAACGCCCGCCCCCGCCCGCGGCGGCACTCAGGCTCCCTTTCGCCCTGAACTATTACTGATACCGCAAGGTTTCCGCCGGGCTCAGCTTGGCCGCACGGCGGGCCGGGTAATAGCCGAACACCACGCCAATGCCCGCGCAGATGCCGAACACCACCAGCACCAAGCCCGGGGTGATCACCGGGGTCAGCCCCTGCAGCGTGGGATACAGCGTCCCGGCCGCGGCAGTGAGGCCCCAGGCGCCGGCGTATCCCAGCGCAATGCCGGCCACGCCGCCGATCAGGCACAGGGCCACCGACTCGGCCAGGAACTGCAGGGTGATGTCGGACGGACGGGCGCCCAGGGACTTGCGCAGGCCGATCTCGCGGATGCGCTCGGTCACGTTGGTGAGCATCATGTTCATGATGCCGATGCCGCCCACCAGCAGCGCAATGCCCGCCACCAGCAGCGCCAGGGCGTCAAAGGCCAGGGTGAAGGTCTCCAGGGTCTCCAGGGAGGACTCGCTGGTCTGGGCCGAGTAGGCGCTCTGGGTGCCGTCATCGGAGTACTCGACTACGTGGCGGGCCGCCAGCGCGCCCTCGATGCGCTGGGCCACCTGGCTCACGTCCGCGTCCTCCGCCGCCTGGCACACCAGGGAGTCCACCTGACGGGTCCCCAGCAGGGTCTGGCACAGAGCCTCGTAGGGAACGTAGGCAACGTCCATGCTGAATCCGCTGGTCAGCGACGACGACTCCGTCACGCCCACTACCGTGAAGCTCACGCCGCCAATGTCCAGGCTCTGGCCCAGCACGTTGGCCGACGACGACCCGTAGATGCTCTCCACGGCGTCCTCACCCAGCAGCACCGCCGCGCCGGCGTCGTCGTCGAACAGCGATCCCGAGGCAACGTTCACGTTCGCCAGGGCGAAATAATCGGCGCTCACGCCGGATATGCGCAGCGTCACGTCGTCGGCATCCGCCTCCCCCGTCTGGCTGGGGGTGGTGGCCGTGGTGGTTGCCACGGGCAGGGCCTGCTCGCAGTCCTCCACGGCGCGGGTCAGGAACTCCGCGTCGTCATAGCGCAGCGGGTGCTGCTGGTCCTGGGAGCTCACGGTCACCAGGCGCGCGGATCCCAGGCCCATGTTATCCTCCAGCCAGCCAGACAGGCCGGAGATCACGGACACCATGACCACCACCGCGGTTATGCCAATCACAATGCCCAGAACCGTCAGGGCCGAGCGGCCCTTGTTGGCGCCCAGGGCCAGGGCGGTTTCATGCAGCAGGTCGGACGTTCTCATGACCAGCCTCCCTTCAGCAGGTCCTGGGGCCGCGTGCCCTGGGAGCCATCTACGGCAGGACCGCCGCTTGCTCCGCCCGCCCCGCCGAACCGAGAGGGGCCGTCGCCCGTGACCAGGCCGTCGCAGATGGTAATTACCCGGTCGGCGGCGTCGGCCACCTGGGCATCATGGGTCACCAGCACGATGGTGCGGCCGGCATCGCACAGACCACGGAAGGTCTGGAGCACGTTGGCGCTGGTCTTCTGGTCCAGGTTGCCCGTGGGCTCGTCTGCCAGGATCAGGGCCGGGTCGTTCACCAGGGCGCGGGCGATGGCCACGCGCTGCATCTGGCCGCCGGAGATCTGGTTGCTCCGATGGTCGATCAGCTCCAGCGGAAAGTCCGCCTGGCGCAGGGCACGCACCGCCCGCAGCTCGCGTTCTGCCGGCGGGCAGGTGCGGGAGTACACCAGCGGCAGCATGACGTTTCGCAGCACCGATGCCCGGGGCAGCAGGTTGAAGCTCTGGAACACGAACCCCAGCCGTGTGGCCCGCAGCTCCGCCAGCTCGTCTTCCGAGCACAGGCCGGTGTCTATTCCGTCGATCAGGTACCGGCCGGAGGTGGGGGCGTCCAGGCATCCCAGTATGTTCATAAGAGTCGACTTGCCCGATCCGCTGGGGCCTACGATGGCCACGAACTCGCCCTGATGCACCTCGAAGGACACGCCCTTGAGCGCATAGGTCACCGTTTCGTCGTCAATCAGGAAGGCTCGCTTCAGGTCGCGGGCTTGGATCACTGCCGTCACCACGACCCCCTAGCCGAAGGGGTTGCCGCTGGGAGGCGTGGGCATGCTGCCGCTGCTGCCGCCGCGGCCCGAGCTACCGCGACCGCTGAAGTCGCCGCTCGGTCCGCCGGAGCCACTGGGACCGCCGGAGCCGCCCATCATGCCCGGGAAGCCGGACTGGCCCTTGCCCTGGCCGGAGCCGGAGGTTCCGCCAGACATCTTGTAGGTCACCTGCAGGACATCGCCCTCGGCAAGGCTTTCGCCCTCCGCGGGCTCAACCGCCGCGTACTCGTCGTTCTTGCCCAGCACCGTCACCGCGACCTCGTGGGTCTTGGCCTGCTCCTGGTCACCTTCGCCCGAAGGAGCGGAGCCCGGCTTGCCCTGGGAGCCATCAGGGGACTCGCCATCCACCACGGTCACGGTGGTGGCGCCCTCGTCGTCCTCGGTCAAGGCACCCACCGGCACCAGCAGCACGTCCTTGTAGGACTCGTTGGTGATGACCGCCGTGGCGTTCATGCCCTGGCGCATCTGGGGCGTAGGCTTGGAGAGGGTCAGCGTCACGTCGTAATAGGAAGAGGAAGAGGAGCCGGTGCCCGACGAAGAGGCCGTGCGAGCCACCGAGGTCACCTTTGCCTTGGCGTCGTCATCGATGGCCGCCACGGTCACCGTTGCCGACTGGCCCTTCTCGATGCTGTTCACGTCGTATTCGCTCACCTGCACCACCAGGCTCAGCTTGCTTTCGTCCGAAATCACCACTGCCGCGCTGGAGCTGACGCCGCTGGTGGCAGATCCGCTGGTGGAGGGCGAAGACCCCGCTCCGGAACCGCCCACCTGGTCGCCCTTCTTCACGTTGACGGCGGTCACCACGCCAGCGCTGGGGGCGGTCACGGTGAGCTTGCTCTTGTCGGCCACCACGTCGCTGTAGCTGTCGGCGGCGGTTT
Organism: Coriobacteriia bacterium; assembly: GCA_030526515.1. Lineage (GTDB taxonomy): Bacteria > Actinomycetota > Coriobacteriia > Coriobacteriales > Eggerthellaceae > SUG1186. Next base: position 107 of record JAUNCQ010000064.1, on the reverse strand, counting down.
CATACTGGGACCAAGCCTGGGACTTCTGCTGCTTGGCCTGGGACAGGGCCTGCTCCGCCTGGGTCAGGGCCTGTTTCCACTCACGAATCTGAGTTAGGCGCCCTTGG
>JAUNCQ010000063.1:9054-12912 GCA_030526515.1 Coriobacteriia bacterium | reverse complement strand
CCGGTTTTTTCGCCCGAAAGCCCTTTGAATTTCGGGTCCGAGTTATGGGCCCGCAACTCGGGCCCCGGGATTCGGCGTGCGAGTTATGGGACCATAACTCGCATTCTCGTTTTGCTCCCGCAAAAGTTTGGAGTTATGGGACCATAACTCGGGTCAAAATGACGAAATCCCCAAATCCCCTCGAGTCACGGGCCCATAACTCGCAAAATCGGATTGGCGTTTTCGGAAACGCGAGTCATGGGCCCGTGACTCGCACCGCGATTTTCCCGCATGCGAGTTGCGGGCCCATAACTCGAGGTCGTGCCGACGGCTTTGCCGGGGGGTCGGTCGACGGCCTGGCCGGAGGGTCGGGCAGCGACCTGGCAAGCGACCGGCCGGCGATCGGGCTCCTGCCTGCGCGGGCTGCCTACGCCCAGGCGATCGCGCGGGCGGGGGAGCCGTCGGAGTCGCGAACCTTCAACGGCAGGCACGCGAACTGCACCAGCCCGCCTTGGCCTCGACCGAGCTCCGCGCATTGACCAAGGTTGCACAGGTTCTCGATGATCACCATCCCACGCTCCAGGATCTGGCGATGCGCGGGCAGGTCGTGGCTGTCGACGGGATCGGGGCTCAGCGTGTCGAACCCGATGCCCTTCAGCTGCAGTGATGTCACCAGCTCCAGGGCTTGGTCGTCCAAGCATGCGTATCCGCCCTCGTACCGCGGCGTCCCCCAATGGGCATCCCAGCCGGTGCGGACAAGCAGGAAGTCGACCTGTCGCAGCAGGTCTCCATGGCGTGCAAGAACATCTGGGCCAATCGTCCGCCCCGGGCCGCAATCCGATGCGTCCACCACAAGCGCTGTCCCCATGAATTGATCCGCCGTGAGCTGGTCAAGCGTCCTGCCGCCGGGCAGCACATGTGCCGGCGCATCCACGTGCGTACCCGTGTGGGTGAGCAGCTTCAGCTGCATCTGGGCGAAGCCGTCGCGCTCGTGGGTTGCAACGGCTTCAAGCGTCGGCCGCTCATCACCAGGGAACACGCTCATCCCAGGCTCGATTGTTTGCGTCAGGTCCACAACCTCCATGGCGACTCCTTCAAGAGCTATCCGTTGAACAACATGCCGAAATGCGCAACGTCGCTGCCGGACACGGTGCCGGTCTCGGCAAGTCGGAATCCGAAGTGCTCGTATAGCCCAACGTTCGCTGGGTCGTGGGTCTCCAGCCAGCAGCTGGATCCTTGCTCGCGAATTATCTCCAGCATTGGCCTAAGCTGTCGCCCCGCATGACCCTTTCCCTGGCAGCTGGGTCGCACGGCCAGGTCGAACAGATACCAGCAATCGCCCTGCGTATTGCGCTTCATCATCGCCTCAGCGTAGGATTCGTATCGCATGAGCTTCATCCACGTTGCGGGGCTCAGCCCAAAACCGCCGTTTGCCAAGAACGGCAGCACCTGGCTGGTTCCGGAGTTCGGCGGCAGCCACAAAGACACCGCATTCACATCGGGTCCGTCCGCTAGCGCGATTAGACGTGACCCGTAGGACGCTATCGACCCCCGCCACAGCCGCTCAAGCGACCTCAGGTCGTAGTGGGCGAAAAGTGCGTCCATGAGCGGATACCCCATGTATGCCTCGGCGTTGGTTCGTGCGGCCGCTTCGAGTTCGGACTTGCTGAGTCGATGCTGCCCGAGTGGCGTGGAGATATCTGTCATCGGGGGTCTACCTGCTTTCTTCTGCGCCGGCGTGTGCGTTCCTGGAGGTAACCATACTCTCTTGCGCGCTTGATGGAGCGGGAGACGGCCCGAAAGGGAAGCGTTCGTCAAAAACGCCAACCGCAACAAATTATTCCTTGCATTTCAACCTCGAAATGAGTAATATATTTACCGCTGTTTAACAGCAATTCATATCGGGTGATGGCGCAGTTTGGTAGCGCACTTGACTGGGGGTCAAGGGGTCGCAGGTTCAAATCCTGTTCACCCGACCATCGAATTCACGAAGAGCCACCGAAAGGTGGCTCTTCTGTTTCCTCGCAACAGCCATCGAATGTCGAAGGAGCGCCATGGACTTCAGCATCGACCTCATCCGACAGGCGCAGGATCGCATTGCGCCCCACGTCATCACCACGCCCCTGATCCGAGCCGAGCGCCTGGATTCCTACCTGGGCTGCAAGGTCTACCTCAAGCTGGAGAACATGCAGAACGCCGGCGCCTTCAAGCTCCGCGGCGCCATGAACGCATGCCTGATCCTGACGCCCGAGCAGCTGGCCAACGGCATCGTCACCTGCTCCACCGGCAACCACGGCCGCGCCTGCTCCTTCGCCGGCAAGATGCTGGGCGTCCCCGTTACCGTGGTGGTGCCCCATGGCGCCCCCGACATCAAGGTTCGCAACATCAAGGCCCTGGGCGCCCAGGTGGTCCAGTGCCCGGCCGTCGAGCGCTTCGACGTCGCCGGCCGCATCGCCGCGGAGACCGGCGCCGCCTTCGTCCCGCCCTATGATGACTGGGCTGTCATGGCCGGCCAGGGCACCGCTGGCCTGGAGATTACCCAGCAGCTCCCCGATGCCGACGTCCTGGTGGTTCCCACCAGCGGCGGTGGCCTGCTGTCCGGCGTGTCCTGTGCGGTGAAGGAGTCCTGCCCGGACGTGCGCATCGTGGGTGCCGAGCCCGCGGTCATGGCCCGCTACGGCGCCAGCCTGGAGGCTGGCCGCCCCGTGGAGCTGCCGCAGGCGGACACCATCGCCGACGCGCTGCTGTCTAATCATCCGGGCGAAAAATGCTTCGAGGTCGTCCGTCGCTACGTCGACCAGGCCGTTCCCGTCAGCGACCAGGCCATCAAGCGTGCCCAGAAGCTGCTCCTCACGGAAGGCTGCGTGTTCGCCGAGCCGTCCGCTTGCATCGGCATCGGCGCCGTGCTCGACGGCACCCTCAAGGTCGATCCGGACCAGAAGGTTTGCTTCCTGATCTCCGGCGGCAACTGCGCCATCGACCAGCTGGACGCCATCAAGGACGCGGAGGTGTAACCATGAGGGAGCGCAATCCCATTCCCCAGGGCAAGTACGTGCCGGCCAAGCGCTGCGGCAACCTGATTTTCACCGCGGGCATGACCCCGCGCAACAACGGCGTGTTGATCATGGAGGGCCCGGTCCGCGTGGACCAGGATGTTTCCGCCTACGCCGACGCCGTCCGCCAGGCCGTCAAGAACGCCCTGGTCGCAGCGTCGAATACCCTGGGCGAAAACGAATCCATCCAATCCGTCCTGACGCTCACCGTCTACGTGAACGCCCAGGAGGGCTTCATCGCCCACTCCAAGCTGGCCGACATCGCCTCCGAGTACCTGTGCGAGCAGCTGGGCGAAGCCGGCGTTGCCGCCCGCGCTGCCGTGGGCGTGGCAACCCTGCCGGGCAACGCCCCCTGCGAGATTCAGCTGGTAGCCTGCTGCTAGCCGCTCACCGGCCGGTCGCCTTTCAGGCGGCGACCCGGTACTCCGAGTCGACGTCGAAGCCGTTGGCGGCCGCCCGTTTGCCCAGCGCCGCGACCATGGCGTACCATGGGCACCACAAGAACACCCCGACCCGAAGGAGCACTCATGAAGAAGCAGAACAGCCGCGCCCTGCTGCCGGCCACCCTCGCCTTCCTGCTCCTGAGCGGGGGAGCGCTGGCCACCGGCTGCGCGCAGTCCGAACCCTCGGGCCAGGCCCCTTCGGCCGGAGCCGCCCAGGAGCAGTCCGCCGACCAGAAGGCCGGATCGGACGCTTCCGACGGAGATGCCGACTCCGGCGCAGACGCAACCGCCAACAAGAAGGCCCAGCAGGACGAAAACGCCGCCGGTTCCAATCCCGACGCCGACGCTAAGTCCGGCGCCAAGAAGCCCGCCGACCAGAAGCC
>JAUNCQ010000063.1:0-9044 GCA_030526515.1 Coriobacteriia bacterium | reverse complement strand
ACGGCGGCGGACGCTCCGTCGTCAAGCGTGAGAAGAAGGCCGAGCAGAAGGCCGCTGCCCAGAAAGCCGCTGACAAGAAGAAGGCCGATGCCAAGAAGCCCGCCGAAAAGGGCGGCGTGTCGGACCCCGTCAGCAGCACGCCCAAGCGCACCTGGGTGGAGCCCGTTTACAAGACCGTTCACCATAAGGAGCAGGGTCACTACGAGACCCAGACCCAGAAGGTCCAGAAGGTCAAGTGCAACTGCGGTAAGCTCTTCGACACCAGTTCCGCCTGGAAGGCCCATCAGGACGCCTTCCTGAAGTACATGCGGGAAAACGTGGACCCCAACTACACCTGCAAGGGCGACCATCTGTCTCACTACGTCACCGTGGAGGAAAGCAAGCAGGTCTACGTGGTGGACAAGGAAGCCTACGACGAAAAGGTCCTGGTCAAGAAGGGCTACTGGAAGTAGCCTCCGACCCTGCGCCGCAGCCCGAGAACGCAAGGTCCGCCCGCCTGTTTCCCCCTGGTAAAACGCCTCGATATGGGATAATCGACGCTGTGCGCCCATGCAGCATTTCTGCGCCCGCTGCCGAGCTCACATAGTTCTGCCATAGGCGCTCGGCGCCACTTTCTGCATATGAAGCGCACCTGCGCGAAAACGCGTGCCCCGCATGCGCTAGCTTCGTGCATTTGCAATCAGACCGCCTCGTATACAGGAAGCACCATGGCATCAATCCGCAACAACATCTTCGCCCCGATCGCAGCGCTGCTCTGCGTCATCGCCGCCGTTCTGGCCCTGGCCCTTGCGCCCGCAGCAGCCCATGCGGACGAAGTCACCTGGACCACCGACGACTTCATCTACGACACCTACACCCACCACTTCTACGGCTGCGACTACTCCCGTCAGTTCGACGTCACCGGCAACGTGGTCAGCGGCTTCAGCCAGCAGGGCCAGGAAAAGCTTGCCGCCGGCGCCACGGACCTGGTCATCCCGGCCAGGGATCCGGAAGGCGACCTGATCGTGGGTGTGGGCCCCGAAGCCTTCAAGGAAATGGGCCTGACCAGCGTCGCGTTCCCCGCGGGCATGATGTGCGCCTACGACGACGCCCTTACCCACCGCATCACCAAGCGCGGCAACTTCGTCATTGCCGAGTCCGCCTTCAGCAAGAACGCCCTGACCAGCGTCTACTTGCCCCAGGGCGTGCTGGCCCTCATGCCCAACGCCTTCTACGGAAACCAGATCACCCAGGTCACGCTGCCCCAGACCATCTGGTGGGTGGAAAACCAGTGCTTCGCCAAGAACCTGATCGAGCGCGTGAACTTCCCCCAGACCACGGACTTCATGCTGGAGATGCACGGCATGCCCTTCGCCATGAACCGCCTGACCTCCGTGCGCCTGCCGGACTTCACCGAAGTCGTGAACATGAACACCTTCGCCTTCAACCCGGGCGTGGAGCCCCTGCCGGCCGATGCGCCGGACAAGTACAAGACCTATGACTATCTGGGCGAAACCCACACCGCCGGCCTGGTCTACATGTATGCTGACACCGTGGACTTCGAGTCCAAGGACCGCATCCACCACATCGACCGCACCACCCAGAACACCAAGTCCTGGTTCCAGAAGCTGGTGGTCAACAAGGGCACCCCGGAAACCCAGAATCCCGACCAGCAGCGCTGGACCGCGGACGACTTCACCTTCGACGGCCAGACCATCACCGGCCTGAGCGCAAGTGGCCAGGCCAAGCGCGCCGTCAACCGTAACCTGGTGCTGCCCTCGTATACCCCTGACTACCTGCCGGTCACGGCGCTGGCCAGCACCACCAGCCAGTACGGCCTGTTCGCCACGGCGGACCAGGGATTCGATACCGTCGAGCTGCCCAACTTCCTGGAAACCATCGGTGACCGCGCCTTCGTGGCCAACGGCCTGCGGGACGTCACCTGGGCGCCCAAGATCACGTCCATCGGCCTGGCGGCCTTCCAGAACAACCAGCTTTCCAGCGTGGTGCTGCCCAACACCCTGACCCACCTGGGCGGTGGTGCCTTCGCCAGCAACGCCACCTTGGAGCGGGTGGACCTGTCCACGGCCCTGACACAGATTCCGGCCGGTGCCTTCGGCTGCAGCGATGCCAAGCATTGGATGACCGGATTCACCCAGATCACCATCCCTGACGGCGTGACGGAGATCGGCAACAACGCCTTCGCCGGCAACAATTTCGCCCATATCCAGATTCCCGCCAGCGTCACGAAGATCGGCCAGTACGCCTTCAGCACCAAGAACTACCTGAAGACCCCCTGCACCCTGGTGCTGCCGGAGGGCCTGCAGACCATCGGCGCGTACGCGTTTCGCAACAAGATCATCGAGTCCGTGGACCTGCCCACCACCGTCACGGCCCTGCCGGAGACCACCTTCCTGAAGGAGTACTCCTCCAGCATCGAGGACACGGTGCCTCTGTGCACCCGCGTGTTCGTGAGCAGCCAGGACCAGTGGAACGACCAGCAGAACTTCCCGCGGGACTGCTACACCGGCGCCAAGACCAGCCACATGCTGTACCCGGCCACGGAAAAGAGCTGGACGCCCCAGGACTTCACCTACGGCACCTGGGACTCGTCCTCCGAGGACCTGCAGCTGGGCGGCGACTCTGCCGACAAGCTGAAGGCCACCTTCCATGTGGTGACGGGCCTGAGTGAGCAGGGCGAAGCAAAGCTCGGCTGGAACACCGACCTGGTCATCCCCGAGGCCGACCCTGACGGCACCGCCGTGTGCGGCGTGGGTCCCAGCGCCTTTGCCAAGCGCGGCATCACCTCCGTCGCCTTCCCGGCGGGTGTGACCGCCCCCAATGACAAGCCCAGCTGGAACGCCGACCTGCAGCGTCGCGGCAACTTCGTCGTGTGCTCCAGCGCCTTCAGCGGCAACAAGCTGACCGCCGTCGACCTGCCCGAGGGCACCCTGGCGGTCATGGGCAGCGCCTTCGCCGGCAACCAGATCACCCGGGTGAGCGCGCCCGGCACCCTGTTCTACCTGGGCAACCAGTCTTTCGCCCGTAATCAGATCGCCGACCTGCGCTTCCCGGAGCGCACGGACTTCCCGTTGCAGATCGCGTCCATGGCCTTTGCCCAGAACCAGGTCACCGCCGTGCAGCTGCCCGTCACCACCGGGTTCTGCTACAAGTACGCCTTCCTGCTGAACCCCGGCATGGAGCCCGTGGTGCTGCCTGAGGACTACAGCGGCTCCGACGCGGCCAGCCTGCGCAAGAGCGGCGTGGTGTATCTGTTCTGCACCGACCCGGGCCAGCTGGGCAAGGACGTCCACACCGCCACCAACGGCAAGTCCTACGTGCAGGACGTGAAGGAGGGCTCCGTTCCCGCTTCCGACGCCTGGACCGCCGATGATTTCACCTATGACGGCACCACCCTGACCGGCTGGAGCGCCACCGGCCGGGTGAAGCGCCTGACCAACCATGACCTGGCGCTGCCCACCGTGAACCCCCAGGGCCAGGCCATCACGGCCATCGGCCCCGAGGCCTTCCGCTCCCCGGAGTCGGAGGTGAACTTCGACGAGGCCAAATACGACTACAACTGCGTCAACGGCATCAAGACCGTGAGCATCCCCGCCACGGTGGCCCAGATTTCCGATGACGCCTTCCTGTACAACAGCCTGACCAGCGTGACCCTGCCCCAGGGCCTGGAGCGCATAGGCCGCACGGCCTTCAAGGGCAACCGCCTGCTGCGCCTGAGCATCCCGGACAGCGTCACCGAGCTGGGTGACGGCTGCTTTGCCGCCAACAACCTGGTGGAGCTGAAGCTCCCTGCGGGCCTGGAGCGCATCCCGGCCGGCGCCTTCAGCATGAACATCCGCATGGAGCAGGTGACCATCCCCGGCACCGTGACGGAGATCGGCGACACCGCCTTCGCCGGCGCCCGCCTGACCAGCCTGGAGATCCCCGCGTCGGTAACCAAGGTGGGTCGCAAGGCCTTCCACCTGCACTGGCTCACCGAGCTGCGCATCCCCGGCACCCTCAAGCAGATCGGCGACAACGCCTTCGAGGGCACCTACAAGCACCAGAGCCTGACCACGCTCATCCTGGAGGAGGGCGTGGAGTCCATCGGCGCCGGCGCCTTCAAGGAGGGCCTGCTTACCCAGGTGGCGCTGCCCGCCAGCCTAAAGACCATGGGCAGCGAGCCCTTCGCCAACAACACCGGAACGGGGGAGGGCCATGTGGTCACGCTGACCACCAACAACCCCGATCACCTGGCCTTCAACGACGGCGCCAAGACCCACAGGGTCGTGCTCAACCAGGCGCCCAAGACCAGCATCAGCGGGGCGAAAGTCACGGTGGGCAACGCCCGCTATACCGGCTCCGCCCGCAAGCCAGCTCCCAAGGTGGTGCTGGGCGGCGTGACCCTGAAGGCCGGCACCGACTACAAGGTCACCTACAAGAGCAACACCTACGCCGGCACCGCCACCGTCACGGTGACGGGCCTGGGCAAGTACACCGGCACCGCCAGCAAGCGGTTCACCGTCTACAAGGCCTATCAGCCCCTGAAGGCCAAGGCCAGCTACGCCACTCGCACCCTGAGCGCCAAGAAGCTCAAGCGCGCGGGCCAGTCGGTCAGCAACATCCGCGTGACCAAGGCTGCCAAGGGCAAGCTCACCTACGCCAACGTCAGCACGGGCAAGACGGCCAAGCGATTCCGCGTTTCGTCCAAGGGCACCGTCACGGTTCCCAAGGGCGTGCGCAAGGGCACGTACACGATGCGCGTGAAGCTGAGCGCCGCTGGCACTGCCAACTACCACAAGGGTTCGGTTACCGTCACCTTCAAGATCAAGGTGAAGTAATACAGGTACATCGGGGTACGTTCCCGGTGGGCGAAAGGAAGCCTGCCAGGGCAGCCCCAGGAAAAGGAGGAGATATGAAGTTCAAGCTGTTGGCTCCGGCTATTGCCGTAGCCGCCGCACTGGGCGTTCCTGGCATGGCATTTGCCGCCGAGTGGACCCCGGACATGTTCAACTGGGACGCCGACACGCCCACCAAGGTGCTGTCCCTGAACGAGGCCGGCATCGAGAACCTGCAACAGACCACTGACGTGGTGATTCCCGACGTTAACGCCAACGGCGATGCCGTTACGGCTGTGGGCCAGTTCGCCTTCGCGTCCAGCGCCGCTCCCGCCGTGCCCTACACGGACGAGCAGAAGCCCGTGGTGAAGCTCATCACGTCCCTGTCCTTCCCGGACACCATCATCGAGCTGGGCAATGCCGTGGCCAACTCCGAGGAGTGCCTCACCTCCGTGAAGCTTCCCGCCGGCATCACCGCCATTCCCTCCGGTGCGTTCCTGAAGAACGTCACCGATTCCCCGGCCCTGAAGAACGTGGTCATTCCTGACGGCGTGACCACCATCGGTTCCAGCGCCTTTGCCGGCTGCAAGGTTGAGGCCGTGATTCTTCCCGATAGCCTGGAGAAGATCGACGGCAGCGCCTTCCTGAACAACCAGCTGCAGAGCGTGACCCTGCCGTCCGGCGTGACGACCCTGGGCTCCTCCGCCTTCAGCGTGGCCCGTCCCGACCTGCCCAAGGTGCTGTCCACCATCATCCTGAACGAGGGCCTGACCACCATCAACAGCAAGGCATTCTCCGGCTGCGCTGCCACTGAGGTCGTCATTCCCACCACCGTGACCACCCTGAACAAGGCCGCCTTCCAGTCTTCCGTCAACACGGTGACGGCCCTGGTGTCCACCAACGCCCAGCTGGCTGGCACCACCAAGTTCCCGGTGGCCAGCCTGAACGGCCATGTGGTGAAGGGCGACCTGGACGCGGCCATCCTGGCTCCCATCGATGACGTCCAGGCCACCGGCTCCGCCGTGGAGCCCGAAGTGACCGTCATCTTCGACGGCGCTGGGGTTCCCGCTGATGAGCTGACCGTGACCTACGCCAACAACGTGGTTCCCGGCATCGCCAAGGCAACCGTGACCGCCGCTGCTGACGGCCGTTTCGTCGGCACCCTGGACACCACCTTCAACGTGGTCCTGGCCGCAGCTGACCAGGAGGCCGTGGAGCAGGTGCGCGAAGCCATCAAGACCCTGCCCGCTCTGGACCAGATCACCGTGGACAATCCCGAGGCCGTTGCCGCCGCTGAGACCGTGGTCGCCGCCTTCCAGGCCATGACCGACGTCCAGAAGAGCGCCATCGACGCTGTGACCGCTTCCAAGCTGGTCGCCACCCAGGGCAAGATCGTGACCGTCAAGAAGGCCATCGCCGACGCTGCCGCCCAGGCTGCGGCCGAGGCCCAGGCAAAGGCTGAGGCCGACAAGGTTGCTGCTGAGAAGGCTGCCGCCGACGCCGCTGCCGCCCAGGCCAAGGCCGAGGCCGAGCTGAAGGCTGCCGAGGACGAGAAGGCCAAGCTGGCCGCCGCCCTGAAGGAGGCCCAGAAGCCCGAGCAGACCATCAAGGTGAAGGTCGCCAAGAAGTCCTACAAGGTCAAGACCCTGAAGGCTGGCGCCCGCAGCTTCCGCATCTACGCCTCCAGCAACGCTGGTGCCAAGCTGAGCTACAAGGTCGTGTCCTGCAGCTCCAAGCTGACCTTCAAGGCCGGCAAGGTCACCGTCAAGAAGGGTACCAAGGCAGGCACCTACAAGGTGAAGGTCAAGATCACCGCTGCCGCCAAGGGCAAGTACAAGCAGACCGCCAAGTATCGCTACATCACCGTCAAGGTCGTCAAGTAGCATCGCGTTCTTGCGCTAAGCTAATGCGGTCGGAAGGGGAGCCTCCTCTTCCGACCGCTTTTCATAATCAGGACGAAAGGGAAGCTCATGAACCATCCGATCGCCGGGGGTAACGTTGCCGCCAAGCCGCTGCGCCGCGGATTGATGATCGCGCTCCTTTTCGTCCTGATTATTGGGGTCGTTGGGCTGGCCGGATGCGGGGGCAGCGGTCCTCAGGCCCAGGTCCAGACCGCGTACCGGCACGTGTCCGGGGAGGAGGCCAAGGCCATCATCGAGCAGGGGGACTGCATCCTGGTGGACACCCGCACTGAGGTTCCCTACGACATGGGGCACATTCCCGGGGCCATCCTGATTCCGTACGACCAGGTCACTAGCCCGCAGGCCCAGAAGCTGCTGCCGGACAAGGACCAGTGCATAGTGCTGTACTGCGACTACGGCGGCGTCAGCAAGAACGCTGCCGAGGACCTGGCCGCCGCAGGCTACACCAACGTGGTGGAGTTCGACGGCCTGGAGGTCTGGGACGGGCCGCTGGAGGAAGGCTCCGGCAAATGATGACGCAGCTGCTGTGCGGCGCCGTGTTCGGCGTGGCGCTGGGATTCCTGCTGAAGCGCTCCGGCATGTGCTTCACCGGGTTGGCCTACGGGGCCGTGTGTCAGCGCCGCTGGTACGAGCTGGTGCCGTTTATGCTGGTAGTGGCCGTGCAGGCCCTGGTGTACCACGGCATGGGGCACGCCGGGCTCATCACGCTGCCATCGTTCCTGCCGTCCTTTTCCCTGGTGAGCGTTGCCCTGGGCAGCGTGCTGTTCGGGGTGGGCGCGGTGTTGGCCGGGGGCTGCCTGGTTGGCACCCTGGTGAAGTGCGGCGATGGCCGCATCGAGGCCTTTGCGGCCCTGGCATCCTTCCTGGTGGCGGGCTACGTGGTCAGCGCGGGGCCGGGCATGCCGCTTTCAGCAGGTCTGCGTTCCCTGGCGGTGGTGGCTGATGACCTGCCCGGGCGCTTGGGGCTGCTGCCCTTGGGCCTGGCGGCTGCAGGTGCCCTGGCGTTGGCGGTGCTGACCGTCCGTCGCAGCAGGGACTCTGTTTCGTTGGAGGAACCGTCCGCAGGCTCCGGTCTTGGCTACTGGCTGGGGCGAAAGCCCTGGCGCCGTGAGCTCGTCGCCGTGGCGATCGGCCTGGTCATGGGCCTGGCGTTCCTGGCCTCAGAGCAGTTCGGCCGCCGCTACGGCTGCGCCACCGCTATGCCGTTGCTCAGCTGGGTCTTCGCCCTGAATCCGCCTGACGTGGTGGTGGGCGGCTGCAATCCCTACGACGTGGTGCTGGGGTGGGGGAGCGGCTTCGCGATCGGCATTCCCCTGGGTTCCCTGGCAGCGTCCCTGGTGACGGGGTCTTTGCAGCTGGTGCGCCCCTCGGCCCTGGAGCTGGTCGCCTCCGTGGTCGGCGGTCTGCTCATGGGTGCTGGCGCCATGTGGGGCGCGGGCTGCCTGGTGTCCAACGGCCTGGTGGGCACGGCGCAGTTTTCAGCCAAGTCCTGGTTCGCGCTGCTGTTCCTGCTGGCAGGCATCTGGGCGGGCGGATGCGTTGCCGCGGCAATCGCCAAGCGGATTGGCAGGTAACCCCGGGCCAAAAAGGGGAGCGGAGCTTTCGTCCCCTGGCTTGTAACCTGCGGAAATGAGTACTTTGTTACCGTTTACCGCGATTATGTTAACTTTTTGTAGGGGCTACCAATTTTTCTGCAATAATGCATCCCACGCAATGAAGTCGGTGGAATTCGCGGGGCGTCCCGCGAAGACCGTCGATGGAGCGATCTCTGGAGAATCCCGTTAGATCGGGTGCCGACGGTGCAAGGCCGGCCCAGTGCTGGCTCAAACTCTCAGGCAAAAGGACAGAGGGCGTAACCGCTTTTGGCGGTTATTCGTGCATTCCTGTTTCGTCCCCAGGGTCGTATCCACGTTGAGCGCAGAGGGAATTCTAGAAGCAGGAGGTATACGCATCATGGAGCAAGCGCTGCTCGACGTTGTTGTTACGATCAACAACTATCTTTCTAACTACGTACTGATCATATTGCTGGTAGGCACCGGCCTGTTCTTCACCATCCGCACGGGCTTCGTGCAGGTGCGCTGCTTCGGTGAGGGCATGAAGAAGCTGTTCGGTAACCTGAGCCTGCACGGCGGTGCCCAGAAGGGCGGCATGAGCTCCTTCCAGGCAGTGGCCACGGCAATTGCCGCTCAGGTTGGCACCGGCAACATCGTGGGTGCCTGCGGCGCCATCCTGGTCGGTGGCCCGGGTGCCATCTTCTGGATGTGGATCATCGCCTTCCTGGGCATGGCCACCAACTACGCCGAGG
>JAUNCQ010000006.1 GCA_030526515.1 Coriobacteriia bacterium | reverse complement strand
GGAATGGCGCGGGCTTGAATAATTCCCGCAGACACACTTTTTGTCCTATAACCCCCCACGCGAGCCCCGCCTCCAGCAGCCCCGACAAAGACATCTGGGCAAAGAAAAAGCCGCCCGAAGGCGGCTCAATTCTTATTGGTGTCGGAGGCGGGATTTGAACCCGCACGCCCGAGATATGGGCACTAGCACCTCAAGCTAGCGTGTCTGCCGTTCCACCACTCCGACGTACTCGAAAAGCAACAGGGATTATATTAGCAAATCCTCGTCAGCTTTCAAGGGGTAAATGCAAGATTCTTCGAACAGCTGAAGAACCAAACCCGAATTACTGGGCGTTAATGGTGCCCTGCGGATAAATCAGCATCAGAACCAGCAGCGCAACCAGGAAGATCACGGCAAAGATAATGGTGATGCGGTCCAGGTTCTTCTCCACCAGACCCGTGCCGATCTGAGAGCCCGTGACAGAGCTCTGGATAGCGTCGGACACGCCCGTGCCCTTACCAGAGTGCAGCAGAATGAACACGACCAGGCCGGCACCGGAGATGACCAGCAGAACAAGCATCAAAATCAGCAGAGGACTCAACGTTCTTCTCTTTTCTTCTTCAAGCACCCAGGGTGCCTTGTTTACCTATGCAAGCATAAAAGTATATGCGAACACTATTCTTGAATCAAGCAGGAACCTGTCATTTCTGCAGGAATATCCAGGCCTATCAGCTTCAACAGCGTGGGCGAAAGATCGCACAGCGCACCCTCGACGTCAGCCAGCCTGCGTTCCGCGCCGGAGCAGTCCACCAGGGCCAGGGGAACCTGCGCCGTGGTATGGGCCGTAAAGGGCTCGCCGTCCTCGGCGACCATGCGGTCCGCGTTGCCGTGATCCGCCGTGATCAGAGCCACGCCGCCCTTGCGCTGCAGCGCCGCCAGCACCTTGCCCACGGCGGCATCCACGGCCTCGACCGCAGCCACCGCAGCAGGGATCACGCCGGTATGGCCCACCATGTCGCAGTTGGCGAAGTTCACGATGTACACGTCCGCCTGGTCCCCGTCGATGGCCGCCGCCAGGGCATCCGCCACCTCAGGTGCGCTCATGTGAGGCTGCAGGTCATAGGTGGCGACCTTCGGGCTGCTGATGAGCTTGCGCTCCTCCCCCGCCTTCGGGGCCTCCACGCCGCCGTTGAAGAAGAACGTCACGTGGGCGTACTTCTCGGTCTCGGCAATGTGGTACTGACGTAGGCCGGCATCGGCCAGAACATCGGCCAGCACGTTTTCCGGGAACTCCTTGGGGAACGCCACCGGGGCATCCAGGGACGCATCGTACTCGGTCAGGCACACGAAGAAAACCTGCGGCCAGCGCCCGCGCTCGAAGCCGGCGAAGTCAGCATCCACGAACGCATGGGACAGCTGGCGCGCACGGTCGGGACGGAAGTTGAAGAACACCACCGCATCGCCGTCCTTGACGCCGCGCTCGTCCAGGGCAACCGGCTCCACGAACTCATCGGTGACGCGCGCCTCATACGAACGCTCGACCACAGCGGCCGGCGCAACGTCCTGGAAGCCGTCGCCGCAGACCAGGCTTGCCCAGGCCCGCTGCACGCGCTCCCAGCGGTTGTCGCGATCCATGGCATAGTAGCGACCGGCAATGGAGCCGATGCGCAGGCAGGTGCCCTCGCAGGAAAGCTCCTGGCACAGCTGGTCGAGCTCGGCTACGAATCCTGCTCCGCTGGTGGGCGAAACATCGCGTCCGTCCATGAAGCAGTGGATTCGCACCTGGGGCACGCCCATCTGGACAGCCATGCGCATGAGGGCGAAAAGATGCTGGTTGTTGGAGTGCACGCCACCATCGGACAGCAGGCCCATCAGGTGCAGCACCGCGCCGTCGGCGCACGCCTGCTCGAAGGCGGCACGCAGCACGGGATTCTGGGCCAGGGACCCGTCGCGGCAGGCGCGGTTGATGCGGGTCAGGTCCTGGTATACGACGCGTCCGGCGCCGATGTTCAGGTGACCCACCTCGGAGTTGCCCATCTGGCCCTCGGGCAGGCCCACGGCCTCACCGGAGGCGTTCAGCCGGGTGAAGGGGCACTGGCCGAAGACCTGGTCCAGGACCGGGGTCTCGGCCAGGCTGATGGCATTGCCGGGGCCGGGCTCGGCCAGGCCGAACCCGTCCATGATGATCAGCGCTGCAGGAAGCGTCAGCTCGTCGCGGTTCATACGATCCTCCGCCGCCCTACAGGCAGGCCTTGATCAGGTCCACGAAGGAGTCGGCCTCCAGGGAGGCGCCGCCGATCAGGCCGCCGTCGATGTTGGGCTGAGCAGTCAGCATCTCCACGTTGCCGGGATTCATGGAACCGCCGTACAGGATGCGCATGCCCTCGGCCACCGTGGCGTCATAGAGCTCCGCCAGGGTCTGGCGAATGGCAACGCACATGGCCTCGGCCTGCTCCGGCGTTGCGGTGCGGCCGGTGCCGATGGCCCAGATGGGCTCGTAGGCCACCACGCAACTCTTTGCCTGGGCAGCGGGGATCCCGGCGAAGGCGGCCTTCACCTGGGCGCACACGAACTCCTCATGGGTTTCGGCCTCACGGACGGCAAGGCTTTCGCCCACGCAGATGATGGGCTTCATGTTGGCGGCGATCAGGGCCTTGGCCTTCTTGTTGACCTCCTCGTTGGTCTCGCCCATGAGGGTACGGCGCTCGGAGTGGCCCACGATGCAGAATGCGCAGCCCACGTTCTTGAGCATGCCCACGCTGATCTCGCCGGTAAAGGCACCGGCCTCCTCCCAGTGCACGTTCTGGGCGCCCAGCTCAACGTTCATGCGGTCGAACTCGAACACGGTCTTGACCGGCTTCAGGTCGATGAACGGCGGACAGACAATCACGTCAACGCGGTCCAGCCAGTCCTTCTCCAGGCGGTTGCTAATGGCCTGGGCCAGGACCACGGCCTCACCGTAGTTCTTGTTCATCTTCCAGTTGCCGGCAATGATCGGCTTACGGGTCATGGGAAGCTCCTATCTATTCGATTAAGCGCGCAGGGCCTCGACGCCGGGCAGGGCCTCGCCCTGGACCAGCTCCATGGAGGCGCCGCCGCCGGTGCTGATGAAGGTCATGCGGTCGGCCAGGTCGAACTTGTTGACCGCGGCAACGCTGTCGCCGCCGCCGATCACAGTGTTCGCATCCTGGTTTTCGGCCACGGCAAGGGCCACGGCCTTGGTGCCCGCCTCGAAGGACGGCATCTCGAACACGCCCATGGGGCCGTTCCAGAACACGGTCTTGGCGCCGGCGATGGCCTGGGAGTAGGCCTGGGCGGTCTTGGGGCCAATGTCCAGGCCCATCATGTCATCGGGCATGGCGTCCGCTGCGACCACCTGGGTGTTCGCGTCGTTGGCGAAAGCATCGGCCACCACCACGTCAGTGGGGAGCAGCAGGGAAACGCCCTTGTCCTGGGCCTTCTGCAGCATGGCCGCCGCGCGCTCGACCCAGTCCTCTTCCTTCAGGGACGCGCCCACGCCCATGCCCTGGGCCATCAGGAAGGTGAAGCACATGCCGCCGCCGATGATCAGCGTGTCGGCCTTGTCCAGCAGCGCATCGATGACCTTGATCTTGTCGGACACCTTGCTGCCGCCCAGGATAGCCACGAAGGGGCGCTCGGGCTGCTCCAGCATGCCGGTCAGGGTGCCCACCTCGTTCTGCATCAGGTAGCCGGCAAAGGCCGGGAGCAGGGACGCCACGCCGGCGGTGCTGGCATGGGCGCGATGGGCGGTGCCGAAGGCGTCGTTCACGTACGCATCGGCCAGGGCAGCGAGCTCCTGGCAGAAGGCGGGATCGTTCTTCTTCTCGCGCTTGTCGAAGCGCAGGTTCTCCAACACCAAGATCTGACCGTCCTCCAGCGCAGCTGCCTTGGCCTGGGCGTCGGGGCCTACGGTATCCTGGGCGAAGATCACCGGGGCGTCCACCAGGGTCGCCAGGTGATCAGCTGCGGGACGAAGGGAAAACTTCTCCTCGAAGCCTTCGCCCTTCGGACGGCCAAGGTGACTCATGAGGATGACCCGGGCACCCTGCTCCACCAGCTTGGTGATGGTGGGAAGGGCTGCGCGGATGCGGGTGTCGTCGGTGACGGTGGCTCCGTCCAGCGGGACGTTGAAGTCGACGCGGACGATGACGCGCTTGCCGGCGGCGTCGAGCTGGTCGATAGAGGCGATCTGTGCCATGGCTTGCTTCTCCTTGCACGCAAAAGGGGGCAGCGCGAAGCCACCCCCGATATTTCTACCTGTTGGTTCGATGGAATCGACTAGGACATCATGTACTTTGCCAGGTCCTTGACACGGCAGGCGTAGCCCCACTCGTTGTCATACCAGGCAACGCACTTGACCAGGCTGCCCTTGCCGCCGAGCACCTGGGTCAGGCCGCCGTCGAAGATGGAGGAAGCCGAGTTGCCCACGATGTCGATGGAGACGATGGGATCCTCGGTGTAGTCCATGATGCCCTTCAGCGGGCCCTCGGCCGCAGCCTTCATGACGGCGTTGACCTCCTCGGCGGTGACCTCGCGCTCCAGCTCCACGGTCAGGTCGACCATGGATCCGTCAGGCACGGGCACGCGGGTTGCCATGCCGTCCAGCTTGCCCTTGAGCTCGGGGATGACGGTGGCAACGGCCTTGGCGGCGCCGGTGGTGGTGGGGATGATGGACATGTTTGCGGTACGGCCGCGACGGAAGTCCTTGTGCGGGTGGTCCAGGATCATCTGGTCGTTGGTGAACGCGTGGATGGTGTTCATCATGCCGCGCTTGATGCCGAAGTTCTCCAGCAGCACCTTGGCGAACGGAGCCAGGCAGTTGGTGGTGCAGGAGGCGTTGGACACGATGTGGTGCTTGTCCTTGTCGTACTCGTGCTCGTTCACGCCCATGACGATGGTGATGTCCTCGTTCTTGGCGGGAGCGGTGATCAGGACCTTCTTGGCGCCGGCATCGCGGTGCCACTGGGCCTTCTCGGCGTCACGGAACACGCCGGTGGCCTCGATGACCACGTCAACGTCGTAGGCGCCCCAGTCGCACAGCTTCGGGTCGCGCTGACGCAGGGCCTTCACGAAATGACCGTCGGCCTCGAAGCCGTCCTCGTACACGCGGACGTCCTTGAAGAAGTGACCCTGGATGGAGTCGTACTTGCACAGGTGAGCCATGGCCTCCAGCTTGGTCAGGTCATTGGCTGCCACGACCTCCATGTCGGGATCATCGCAGATCGCGCGGAAAGCAAGGCGACCGATGCGTCCGAAGCCACTGATGCCAACCTTGATAGTCATTCGTATCCCCTTTCGCGAAATACTCTTTGAACATGGCCCGTAGGCCAGGTAACAACGCATTCATGTAACGTGGACGAAACACACGCACATCTACATTGTGCCACGTTACGAACGTGCCTCCCGCGCCATTTGCTCGATACGTCGAATTCGATGGTAAACGGCTGACTTGGACAAAGGCGGGTTCGCCATCTGTCCCAGCTCCTTCAGGGGCATGTCCGGGTTGGCGACCCGCAGGCGTATGATCTCCTGCAGTCCGGCAGGCAGATTCTTCATGCCGTACTCCTCCACCACCACGCGCATGGCGAAGATCTGGTCCACCGCGGCGTTGGACGCCTTGGCCTGGTTGGCCACCTCGGCGTTGATGCTGCGGTTCACCTCGTTGCGAACGCTCTTCATGACGCGGGCGTCCTCGATCTTCAGGGCGCTGGTGTGGGCCTGGCAGAACGTCAGGAAGTCGGCAATGTCCGCGCCGCTCTTCAGGTACACCATGTAGGAGTTGCGCCGCTGCATGACGCGGGCGTGGATGTCCTTCATGGCCATGAGCCCCACCATGCCCTGGGCCAGCTCCTCGTGCTCCACGGTGATCTCGAAGTGGTAGTTGCCCTTGGGGTCGGAAACGAATCCCGATCCCAGGAACGCGCCCCGCAGGTACGCCGCCGCGCAGCAGTGCTTGGTCACCAGGTCCGGCTTGATGCCGCTGAACAGGCCGCCGTCCTCCTTGAGCACACCCAGGTCCAGCAGCGCCTCCGGCAGGCCCTGCTGCATGGGGACCCTGACCAGGTAGTTGGGGGTCTTGTGCAGCACGCTGCGACGGAAGGTGACACTGGTCTTCAGGTCGTAGATCTCGTGCAGGAGCTTCACCGCCAGGCGAGCGGCGGGATTGACCTCGGTGGCTATCTCCAGGCCGTAGCGGCCCTTGCCGGAGAACAGCAGGGTGCCCTCGATGTGGACCAGCGCCGCCAAGGTCGCCTTGGCGCAGTGGGAGCACTCGGGCTCGCAACGGGCCATTTCGTCCTTTACCTCAGAGGTAAACGACATAGCGTCATCACCTCCTGGATGGCATCCCGCAGCGCCGCCGGGCTGTGCCACGTGGGGCTGCCGGGGTCGCACAGATTGCGGGCCAGCAGCACGGGGCCGGCCTTCTGGATGTCCACGGCGTCCTGGTAGCTGATGCGCACGGGCGGCACCTGCTCCCCCGTCGGCTGCCCGTCGGCAGCAGCGCGAGCCGCGGCGTCGTCGTTTTCAGGGCGAAGCTCATGGTCGCAGTGGACCAGCATGTAGTCCACCAGGCCCTCCATGCCGTGGGCGTACAGGGCCTGCAGGTGCTCCTTGGCGGAAAGACCCCAGGTTTCGCCCTGCACGTCGGCAAGGCCGCAGACGAAAAGCACCTTGGCCTTGCTCTGGGCAATGGCATCCGCCATGCCCGGCACCAGCAGGTTGGGGATGATGGACGTGAACAGCGATCCCGGGCCCAGCACCACCAGGTCCGCGTCCAGGATGGCGCGCACCGCCGGCCCGTAGGGACGGATGGCGTCCTGGGCGCCCTCCTCGGGCTTGAGCCACACCCGCTCCAGGGCCGTCTGGGAATGGCAGGCAATGGCCTGGCCGTCCAGCACGTGGCCGTCCTTGGTGCGGGCGGAAAGGGTCACGTGGTCCAGGGTGGACGGGTACACGTGGCCGCGGCAGTCCAGCAACCGCTCGCAGATGCTCACCGCCTCCGGGAAGCCGGTGGAGGCGTCCTCGAGCGCAGCCAGCATCAGATTGCCCAGGGTATGGTTGCGGGCGAAGGAGAAGCGGGTCTTGAACGCACGGGTCAGCGGATCGTCGGGGTTGGCGGCCATGGCGGCAAGGCACTTGCGGATATCGCCGGGCGGGGTGACCCGCGCCTCCTGGCGCATCAGGCCGGTGGAGCCGCCGTCATCGGCCATAGCCACCACCGCGCTGGTGGTCACGCCCAGGCTCAGCAGGGCGCGAATGGACATGGGCGCGCCGGTGCCGCCGCCGATCACCACGCAACGCAAGTGCGCGTTGCGGTCGTCTGCGCCCTCGGCCCCCAGAGCCGTGAAGGCCTGGGTGTTGGAGGGGTCCAGGGCGAAGGGCCGGTCCGCCACGTGTGACTTGACGTGGGGCCTGCGCACCCCTTCGCTCCCCTTGCGCGGGACGAAGGGCAGGTTGATTCCGGAAAAGGGATTCTTGCTCATGGCGCTACTTTTCCGCCAGCTTCAGGTCGCGATGGGCCACGCTGACGCGATAGCCCATGGACTTCAGGTAGTCACCGGTTGCCTCGGCCAGGGCCACGCTGCGATGCTGGCCACCGGTGCAGCCCACGGCAATGGCCAGCTGCTGCTTGCCCTCCTTCACGTAGCCGGGCATAAGCACGTCCAGCAGCGCCTTCCAACGGCCCAGGAACTCCTCGGTTTCCTGGCGGAACATGACGAAGTCGCGCACCGGGGCGTCAAGGCCGGCCAGGGGCCTCAGCTCCGGGTCATAGTAGGGATTGGGCAGGAAGCGCACGTCAATGACCATGTCCGCGTCCAGGGCGGCACCATGCTTGAAGCCGAAGGAGTACACGGTCACGGCCAGGCCCTCCCGCTGCTCGCCGGTGTAGAAGATCTGGCGCAGCTGGGTGCGCAGAGCCTGGGGCAGCATGTCCGTGGTGTCGATGACGTAGTGGGCAGCCTCACGCAGGTTGTACAGCAGGCTGCGCTCCTTCCGGATGCCCTGGGCAATGGTCTGGCCGTTCTCGCACAGCGGGTGGCGGCGACGGGAGGACTTGTAGCGTGCCACGAGCTTTTCGTCCGCCGCATCAAGGAAGACGATGTTGAAGTTGACGCCGCGGGCCTTCAGCTGGGCTATCTGCTCGCCCAGGCCGTTGAAGAACGCGCGGTTGCGGGCATCGCAGACCACCGCCAGGCGCTGGCCCTTGCTGTCAGAGCCGCACTGGCCCTTCAGGTCCATGACCTGGCCAAGCAGGCCGGCGGGCAGGTTGTCAATGCAGAAGTAGCCCAGGTCCTCGAACACGTGCATGGCCTCGGTGCGGCCGGCGCCGCTCATGCCGGTCAGAATGACCAGCTCGGGGGCGGATTTGATTTTGTCCTCCGAAATGACCTCGTTGGTCAGCTCGGCAGCGGCGTTCTCCATCACAGGTCCTCCTTCTTCGCGCTGTCCTCATTATATTGCTGCAGGACGCAGTACAGCTCCTCGGCCACATGGTCGGGCAGGACCCGGGCCTCCTTGATCTGCTCCAAGGTCGCCTGACGCAGGCGCTTGAAGCTCTTGAAGTGCTTCATGACGGCCTTCTTGCGGACCGGCCCCAGCCCCGCCACGTCGTCCAGCACCGATGCGGTCATGCCCTTGCCGCGCAGCTCGCGGTGGTACGTGATGGCGAAGCGATGGGCTTCGTCGCGAACCTGCTTCACCAGGTACAGGCTGGCGGAGCCGCCGGGCAGCACCACCGGGCCGCTGTCCTGCCAGGGGACGAAAAGCTCCTCGTCGCGCTTGGCCAGGCCCGCTATGCAGATGTCGTCCACGCCCATCCGGGCGAACATCTCCAGCGCCGCGGAAAGCTGGGGCTTACCGCCGTCCAGGATGATCAGGTCGGGCTTGCTGCCGAACCTTTCGTCCGCCATCCGCTCGGGGGCGTAGCGGCGGCTCATGACCTCCTGCATGGACAGGAAGTCGTTGGCTTCGTCCAGCGGGGTCTTGATCTTGAAGCGACGGTACTGGTTCTTGTCCGGCTTGCCGTTGGTGAACACCACCATGGAGGCAACGGTGTAGCTGCCGTGGATGGTGGAGATGTCGAAGCATTCTATGCGCAGGGGCGGCCGGTCCATGGCCAGGGCGCTTTCCAGCTGCAGCAGGGCCTGGTTGGTGCGCTTGTCGTCGTAGTTGGTGCGAACCTTGTAGCGCATGAGGGTATGGCGGGCGTTGGTTTCCGCCATGGTCACGAGCTCGGCCTTTTCGCCCTTCTTCGGGGCCGTCAGGCGAACCTTGGCGCCGTGGGGGCTGGCCAGGCGCTCGGTGAGCCACGACTCCATGGCCTCCTGGTCCTCCGGCAGCGTACGCAGGATCACCTCATGGGGGATGCTGGTGGTGGTCTGGTAGTAGCGAAGCAGGAACATGTGCAGCAGGTCGTCGTCGGGCACGTCAGAGCCGCGGTTCAGGACGAACTCGTTGGAGTTGATGATGCGTCCCTCTCGGACCATGAACACGTGCACGCCGGCAATGCCCGCGTCCCGGTGCAGGCCAACGACGTCGGCGCACAGGTTGCGGGAGCTGACCACGTGCTGCTTGCTGGCCAGGGAGTTGATGGTGTCTATGCGGCCCTTGATGCGGCCGGCCCGCTCGAAGTCGAGCTCCGCGGCGGCCTCCTGCATCTCGGCCGTGAGCTCGTCCACGAACTCCCGGTGGTTGCCGGCCAGGAAGCGCTCCACCCGACGCACGTTGCGGGCGTACTCCTGGGGCGTGCAGGCGCCGCAGCAGGCACCGGGACCCAGTCCCACGTGGGAGTCGAAGCAGGGGCGGACCATTCCGTCGGACGAAAGCCATGGCAGCGCGTCGCCGTTTTCGATCTTGCGGGTCAGCTGTCGCCAGTCCGCGCAGCTGGCGGAGCAGATGGGCACGATCTTGCGGACTATGTCCACCATGTCACGGGCCGCCCGGGTGTTGGTGTAGGGACCGAAGTACTTGGTGCCGGGCTTGCGCTTCTCACGGGTGTACTTGATGGCCGGGAACGCATCGCCCTTGGTCAGCGCAATGAACGGATACGACTTGTCGTCCTTGAAGTCCGCGTTGAAGTACGGCGCGTGCTGCTCGATCAGGTTGCGCTCCAGCACCAGGGCCTCGTGCTCGTTGCTGACCACCAGGTAGTCGAAGGAGTCGATCTGGTCCACCAGCAGTGGGATCTTGGCGCGCTCGTCCTGGAAGTTGACGTACTGGCGCATGCGGGCCCGCAGCTGCTTGGCCTTGCCCACGTATATGACGGTGCCCTGGGCGTCCTTCCACAGGTAGACGCCGGGAAGGACGGGCACGTTGTTGAGCTCGCGCTTCAGCCGCGCGATCTTTTCCTCCAGGGGCTCGCCGGAGCCGGACGGCTCGTCGACGGCTTCGTAGTCGTCGTAGTCGTCGAAGCCCTCGGCGTGATCGAGCTCGCCGGCAATTTCGTCCGCAAGGTCGTCGAAGTCCTCGAAGTCGCCGTCAAGCTCGTCACCGCAGCCGTTGCCGTCGGCAATTTCGTCCTGGGCGAAATCTACGTCCGCAAGCCCCCCGTTGCCCCGAAGGTCCTGGTCCTGAGCGCACATGGCAGGCTACGCCAGCAGGTCGCGGGCTGCGGCCTCGAAGTCCGCCAGCAGCTGGTCCGCCTGGGCGGCATCGGCCTGCTTGGCGAACAGGTAGGCCTTGATCTTGGGCTCGGTGCCGCTGGGACGCACGATGATCTTGTTGCCGCCTTCCAGCTGGAACTCCACCACGTTGGCGGCCGGCAGCTGCTGGGGCTGGTCTTCGGGCAGCAGCGCGCCCACCACGGGCATTTCGGCCCCCTGAGCATAGTCCACCACGCGCTCCACGGCCAGGCCGGCCAAGGTCGAGGGCGGCTCCTGGTGCAGCATGCCCATGATCTGATCCATGCGCTCGGCGCCGGCGGCACCCGGGTAGCTGAAGGACAGCGTCTTGTTGCGATAGTAGCCGTAGCGCTGGTACAGCCCGTCCACGGCCTCGATCAGGTCGCGGCCCTGGGCCTGGTGCCAGCGGGCCATCTGCACGATCAGCATGCTGGCCACCACGGCGTCCTTGTCGCGCACGTGGGTGCCGGCCAGGTAGCCGTAGCTTTCCTCGAAGCCGAACAGGAAGCGGTCGGCGCGGCCGGCGGCCTCCATCAGGCCGATCTGCTCGCCAATGTACTTGAAGCCGGTGAGGGTGCGGCGCAGCTGGAAGCCGTAGTCTTCGGCCATGGCGTCGATCATGGCGCTGGACACGATGGTGGTGATTGCCACGGACTCATCCAGCGGCAGGCCCAGCTCACGACGACGTGCGCACAGGTAGTCAAGGAGCAGGGCGCCCATCTCGTTGCCGGAGACCAGCACGTACTCGTCCCCGTGGCGGGCGGCAATGCCCACACGGTCGGCATCGGGGTCGGTGGCCAGCAGCAGGTACGGGCGCACCTGGGCACAACGGGCCAGGCCCAGCTCCAGGGCCTCGCGGATCTCCGGGTTGGGGTACGGGCACGTGGGGAAGTTGCCGTCGGGCATGCTCTGCTCGGGCACTACGTCCAGGTCGGCGATGCCCACCCGCTTCAAGATGGCGCTGACGCACTCCAGGCCGGTGCCGTTAAGCGGCGTGTAGACCAGGTCCAGATCGGCAGCGGGCGCGTCGGCGGGCTCCAGGTCCACGGCGGCCACGGCATCCACGAAGGCGTCGATCACGTCCTCCCCCATCCACTGGATCATGCCATCGGCCACTGCCTGGTCAAAGTCAACGGTCTTCACCTGGGCAAAGGGATCGGTGCGGTTGATGGCGTCTTGGATAGCCTTGGCAGCCTGGGTGGTGATCTGGCAGCCATCGGGACCGTAGGCCTTGTAGCCGTTGTAGGCGGAGGGGTTGTGGCTGGCGGTCATGTTCACGCCGGCGCTGCAACCCAGGTAGCGCACGGCAAAGGACAGGGCCGGCGTGGGCTCGATGCGCGGATACAGGTACGCCTTCACGCCGTTCGCCGCCAGGACGCGGGCGCACACGCGGACGAACTCTTCGCCCCGCAGACGGCTGTCACGGGCAATGGCCACGGACGGCTCCTCGCAGGTGGCGTTCAGGTAGTCCGCCAGGCCCTGGGTCGCCTTGCCCACGGTGTACTCGTTCATGCGGTTGGGACCCAGGCCCAGGATGCCGCGCAGACCGGCGGTGCCGAACTCCAGCTCCTTGCGGAAGGCGTCGGCAAGCTCGTCCGGGTTCGTGGCCAGCCGCTCCAGCTCGGCCACCTGATCCTGCCGCACGTTGGCGCGCCAGTAGTCGTACGTTTCCTGAATGCCCATGACTATTCCCTCCGGTCGTGAACAGCTTGCCTTGATTCGAATATCATACCCCACCCCAACAGGGCGGAGCCCTAGGGCGAAAGCCCCGTTCGCCCGTCTACCAGCGGGCGCTTTCGCCCGCCGCGTAGCGGGTCTTCACGATGTCCCTGCGGATGGTGCGGAAGGCCACATCCTCCCCCTGCTCCGCCAGCAGGCTCAGCATGCGCACCAGCAGCGCCACGCTGTCCGGGTGCATGAAGTCGGTGTCGGGGCCGGACTGGAAGTAGCGCAGGGCGCTGGCGTCCGTGTAGTCATCCCCCTCGTACACCTTGCAGGCCGCCACGCGGTCGCAGAACATCTCCACCACGTAACGGGTGGGCATGGGCTTGCCTACCAGGCGATGGTCGCCCGGGCCCGCCAGATCGATCCAGTACTCGAAGTGATGGCGGTTGCGACCCTTGTGGTGGCACCAGGCCTCGGAAAGCCCCCGTACCCGACGCTCCACGGCGTTGGGGCTCTTCACGCCCGTGTAGAAACGGGCGCCGGTCGTGAACTCCACGGGTGCGTACTTGGACAGGTCATGCAGCAGGCCCTGCTTGTACAGGCCCACCCGGAAGCAATGCCTCATAACCAGCAGCTTGTGCTTGGTGATGGTACGGAAATGCCCCCACGCCTTGGCCAGCGTGGGCGGATAGTCGGCCAGGTCGGAGGACTCGTCGGAAAAGCGCTGCTGGGCCATGCCCTACATCAGCCCCTCGAAGGGCAGGGTGACCTCGGCAAGCTCCTCCGGGGTGGAGGCGCTGCCGGTCTTGCTGATCCAGAAGCTGGTGCCGTCCTCCATTTGGAACTCCACGTACAGCACGCCGTTCAGCACCTGAGCAGCAACGGGCTTCAGCAGGTGGCCGGCGGCGATGCGCACGACCTTGGCGCCGCCCAGCTCGCGGGTGCCCTGCAGCTCCTCGGTGGTCTTCAGGAAGCCGTCGGCCGGCATCTCGAACTCGGGAATGGTGGAGTACTGGATGTTGGTGGCGGTCTGGTTGGCCTGGCTCACGCTGCCGTCATCGTTCACCACGTAGGTGAACTCGCAGGAGAAGCCGCTGCCCAGCAGGAAGCTGGCCAGGTTGGCACGGACCGTCAGCTCGTTGCCCTTGACGGAATGCACGTTGGCGAAAGGACGCATGCCGCAGGAGGGGTCGAAGAGCTTGGTGTAGTCGATGGCGGGCTTGAGCTCGTTTTCGCCCAGCAGGTACAGGGCGTTGACCACGTCAATGTCAAAGCCGTTGACGCACTCCAGGTCCAGCAGGGCCTTGCCGTTGGAGGTCATGACCAGGTTGGCGATGACGCTGTACCACGGATCGTCCTTCTGGGCCTTCTTGACCAGGACCACCTTGTCGTTCACCAGGACCTTCAGACTGGTGAAGGCCTCGTCGGTGCCGTCAGACTCCAACAGCAGGCGGTCGGGATGGCCGTCGCCGGTGACGTCGTACTTCTTGTAGGTGTGGTCAAGGGTCAGCTCCTTGACGAAGGACTTGGCGTCGCCCTTGGCAGCGGCGGAGCCGTCGTCTTCGGAAGGAGCGTTCACGTCAGCGCCCTTGTCCTCCTTGGCCGGATCCTGCTGCTCGGCCTTGGGCTCGTCCTTGGGCTGGTCAGTCGGCTGGCTGGTGCAGCCGGAAGCGCCCAGCAGCGCAGCTGCGCTCAGGCACAGGGCTGCCATGAGCAGACCCGACTTCTGAAGGGCCGGTACCAGCCCGAACTTCTTCTTCATCGATAGACCTCCTTGCCCCGCACGCAGGGCCGCGTCATCGTATCTTTCGCCCGCCTACGCCATGCCCTGGCGCTGAAGGCGTGCCAACAGGCCGGAGCAGCCGGCCCATACGTCGTCGAACGTGGTCTGGAAGTCCCCGGTGTACCAGGGATCCGCCACGTCCTGATCGCTGTCGGCGAACTCCATGAGCTTGTACAGCTTGCCATGGATGCTGGCCGGCAGCATGCGGCGCAGGTTGGACATGTTCCGCTGGTCCATGCCAACGATCAGGTCCCAGTCGTCCGCTTCCGCCACTCGGATCTGCCGGGCGCGATGGCTCCCGCAGGCGATCCCCTGCTGGGCCAGGACACGCTGGGTACCGGGATGAACGTCGTTGCCGATTTCCTCCCTGCTGGTGGCAGCGGAGTCGATCACGAAGCAATCCGCCACTCCCTCATGCTCCACCAGGTGCTCCATGACGAACTGGGCCATGGTGGAACGGCAGATGTTGCCGTGGCATACGAACAGTATACGTACCATCGTCGCTTCTCCCATGCTAGCTGGCAAAAGGGCTTTCCAGCGGACGAAATAGCCCTTCAACCGCGCGAATACATAACTTACATATAGTGCCATACGTAGAAGGGGCCATCAACCGAAGCTGATGGCCCCTTCGCAGGATGCGTTTACCCCAAGGTTATGTGTGCGCCGTGCATTACTTGACGGTCACGGTGACCTTCTTTGCGTAGCCGTTCTTGGCGTACACGTACACGGAGCAGGTGCCCTTTGCCTTAGCGGTGATCTTGCCGGAGGCATCCACCGTGGCGACCTTCTTGTTGGAGGAGGCGAAGCGCAGGGTCTTTGCATGGTTGGCGGACAGCGGCTTCTTCTTGCTGTTCACCAGTTCGACCTTGGCCTTGACCTTGGAGGTCTTGCCCTTCTTCAGGGTGACCTTGTTGCTGGTGATCAGCTTCACGGCCTTGGCGTTGGAATAGTTCGTGTTCTTTGCGCCCACGAAGTGCGCGGTGATGGTCTTGCCATAGGCGACCTTCTTGCCCTTGACCAGCTTGTAGGCGGTCACGTACAGCTTGAAGTTCTTCTTCTGGTCGAGCTTCTTGCCGTTGAGCTTGGTGATGGTGTAGGACACGGTGTTCGGGTCCTTGATGGTCTTCACCGGCTTGGTGATCTTCTTGCCGCAGTAGTTGGCGTAGACCAGGTAGCCCTTGGCGCCGGCGACCTTGCCCCAGGCAACGGTCACGGTGTTGCCCTTGGCGGAGACCTTCAGCTTGGCGTCCATCTTGATCTTGTTGTCAGCGATCTGCAGCTTCTCGAATGCCTTCTCGGCAGCGACCAGAGCCTTGACCTGCTCAGCAGGAACAACGGCCTTCAGCTCGTCGGACAGGGCGTCGTAGGCCTTGCGTGCAGCCTCGATCTCGGCCTTGCAGGTCTTGGTGAACTCGACCTTCTCGATCTTATCGATCTTGGCAACGGTGTTGTCGACCAGGGCCTTGTCGCCAGCCAGCTTAGCGTACTGCTGCTCGGCAGCTTCCAGAGCCTCCAGCTTCTCAGCCGGGAAGACGGCCTTCTGCTCATCGGTCAGCTTGTCATAAGCCTCGCGAGCGGCGTCCAGCTGGGCCTTGAACTCATCGGTCAGCTCAACGTTACCGATGCTGCCGACCTCAGATGCCACCTCATCGGCAGCAGCCTGGTCCTTGACCTCGACGTACTTCTTCTCGGCGAACTCCAGCGCAGCCACGCGGTCACCGGGCAGCAGGGCCTTCTGGTCGTCGGTCAGGGCGTCGTATGCCTCGCGGGCAGCCTCGATCTTTGCCTTCACGTCGTCGGTGGGCTCAATGGTGCCGATCTCCAGGATGGCGTTGTTGGCAGCGTCAGCGGCCTTGTGGTCGGTGTCGAGCTTCTGGTATGCAGCCTCGGCCTCAATCAGAGCCTGCAGCTGGTCAGCCGGGACCATGGCCTTCTGGTCATCGGTCAGGGCGTCGTATGCATCGCGGGCAGCCTCGATCTTGTCCTTGGTGGAGTCGTTGTACTTGATGTCGCCAATGGCGCCGATCAGGTCCTTGGCCTCGTCGGACATGACCTCGTCGTAGGTGGGAGCCTCGAAGGAAGTGCCTTCGTTGACCTTGAAGCCTTCCTTGTTGACAGCGATCTCGACCACAGCGTCGGAAGCGATGTCGTTCTTGAACTGGATGGTGACCTTGCCGTTCTCACCGTCGGTGACGATGGTGTAGTCGGAAGGATCAAGGGGCTGACCGTTGACGATCACGGACAGCTCGTCGTTGGTGAACTCAACGTCGTCGCCAAGCGTGGTGTTCAGGTTCAGCACCAGCTCGGACGGGGTCAGGGACTCGAAGGTGAACTCGAGGTTCTGGAAGGTGAAGGTCTCGGTGCGAGCGCCGTCGTAACCGCCGGCGTACACGCCGTCAGCGGTGGACTCTGCCTCCAGGCCGGTCACGGTGACGGTCACGGTGGTGACGCCGTCCTCGGTCTGGGTTGCGTACTCGACGGAGTAATCGGTGCCCTCGGTCAGAACGGTGGAGCCGTCCTTCACGGCAACGGTGAAGTCGGGAGTGCCGTATGCGCCGTCGCCAGCAACGACCTTGACGTCAGCGTTGGTGATGTTCTTCATCCACTTGGCGTAGAAGGTCTTTGCGCCCTCGGAGCCAGCGGGAACCTCGGTCACAGCCTCGCCGGACAGGTCAGCGTTGGCGAACCAGCCCACGAAGGTGTAGCCCTCGGCCTCAGCCGTAGGCAGTTCCTTGCCGTCGCGCTTCAGGTAGGTTGCCTCCCAATCAGCGTCGGTCAGAGCAGCATCGTCGTTGTTCAGGTTCAGGTTGATGGTGTACTCACCCTTGCCCAGGACCGCGAAGGGGATCTCCACGGAGTCGGTGCTGGTGCCGTTGTTGTTGATCAGGAAGTTGTTGTTGTTGACCGTGACGGTGAAGACGGGCCACAGCTCGTAGCGCTTCTCAACGTTCTGGTTGGTGGTCACGGTAGCAGCCTTGGTGATCTGACCCTGAGCATTGATCTCCAGGCCAGCAGGCTTGTGAACGGTGTTCTTCAGGGCGAAGACCGGGGCCACGTCAACGTCGACCTCTTCGAAGGTCATGGTCTCCTCGTTCAGAGCCATTGCCTTGGCGGTCACGTTTGCCACGTCAGCGATGGACGGATGGCTGGGGCCATGGTTTGCCATGGTGTCGTTGATGTAGATGTAGCCGTACTCAGCAGTGACCACGGTTGCCGGAGCCTTGCTGATGGTGCCGTTGCCCTGAGCAGTCTCAGCCAGGGTGTAGTTCTTGGCAGAGTCAGCGTCCAGCTCGATGCCGGTCAGGGTAATGGTACGAGCGCCCACTGCCT
This sequence comes from Coriobacteriia bacterium, assembly GCA_030526515.1. GTDB lineage: Bacteria > Actinomycetota > Coriobacteriia > Coriobacteriales > Eggerthellaceae > SUG1186. The sequence continues at coordinate 45,580 of JAUNCQ010000006.1, read as the reverse complement.
CGGAGTCATAGGTGCCCTCAGCGGTGAAGGCGACGGTGTCGCCCTTGACGACGTTCTGCAGGACCTCGTTGCCGAACTGCAGGGTCTTGGACGGTGCAGCAGCGTCCTGGTACACGACCTTGGACAGGTCATAGGTCTTGTCGACCACCACAGCAGCGGCGTTGACGGTCAGCGGACGCTTGGTAACGGTGATCTTCTGAGAGATGGTGCCCCTCACGACCAGCGGCTCGTCCTCGGAGCCCAGGTAGTTCTTGACGTAGCTTGCCTCAACGGTGTACTCGCCAGCAGGGATGGTGCCAGGCACGGTGGCCTTGGCGTCGGAATCAACGGTAACGGTCTCAAGAGCGCCGTTCTCGTCATTAACGGTGATGGTCCACTCGGTGTCGACCAGCTTGCCGAACTCAGCGCCCAGGTCGGTGGAGGGGGTCACGTCGAAGGAGTCACCGTACACAGCCGTGTCGGAGACGTTGATGGTGGGAGCGACGTCATACTCGTTGTTGGTGTCAACGCCGTCCACGTGGTAGATCAGGTGACCGTTGGTGCCGGTCAGCGGGTTCAGGACGTAGTTGTTGTTGTCCTTCGGATCCGGAATGGTTGCGTTCCAGGTCAGGCCCAGGACGTTCGGAGTGTCAACGTCAGCGTTCTTGCCAGCATTTGCAGCGTCAGCATAGTCGTACTTGACGGTGAACTTCTCGCCGTTGACGCCGTCAACGGTGGTGTAGGTGTTGTGGGTGTCAACAACAGTTGCGTCAGCAATGGTGTCGACGGGATCAACGATGGCAACCTCTGCCGGGTTGATGGTGTAGCCGCCCAGCAGGATAGCGCTGATGCCGTTGCTCAGCACAGGGTTGTTGGCGTTGTGAGCGGCGCCGAAGTAGCGGTTGCCGCCGACGGGGGTCACGTACACGGAGTAGGTGCCGGCCTCGGTGGGAGCAGTGGTGCTCGGACCATAGGTCTTGCCGGTGGTGCGGGTGGTGCCCACGTAGTACACGGTGAAGGCGCCCATGTCAGCCTGGGTGATGCCGGTGGCATAGCCCACGGTGGCAGCCTTCGGGGTGCCGCTGTAGGTCAGATCGGCGGGACCGACGTAGCTGAAGTCAGCGAAGGTCGGGTCGATCTTGTAGACGGCGTACAGGCGGATGCCCTCGGTGGCCTTGTCGGAGAAGTCATACTGAGAGCCGATGGGATAGAAGGTGCCCTTTCCGTCAGGCTCGGTGGAGAAGCCGGAGATGGCAACGCCCTCGTTGTTGGTCCAGCCGGGATTCGGCATGGTGCCCTTGAAGCTGTCCAGGTACATCTGCTTCTCGGTGACCGAGCTGGTGTCAGCGCCCAGGGCCACTGCCGGCTTGACCTTGACCTTCATGGGGACGTTGTAGTAAGCGCAGGTAGCCCACACGCCGCAGCCGTTGGTGCCGACGTTCACGGGAATGGTGGTCTCGCCCACGCCCACGCCCAGGATGTTGCCGCCGCTGCCCTTGGCAATGGTGTCGTCATCGGGAGTGCCGAAGGACGGGCCCCAGCTCTGGACGCAGGAGCTCACGTGCTCGATGCCGGAGTTGGCCAGAGCCTGGCCGCAGGATGCGGTCTGACCCATGTACAGCTCGACGACGATCTCCTTGACACGGTCCTCCAAGGTGACATAGGAAGCGTACAGGCGGATGCCCTCGGCGGCCTTGTCGGTGAAGTCATAGGGATCGCCGACTGCATAGAAGTCGCCGCCCTCGTTGGGCTCAGTGTAGAAGCCCTTCAGCGGCTGACCGTTCTTGGTCCAACCAGGATTCGGGATGGTGCCGGTGAAGCTGTCCAGGTACATCTGCTGATCGGTGACGCCGTTGGAATCAGCGCCAAAGGCAACAGCAGACTTGACCTTGACCTTCATGGGGACGTTGTAGTAGGCGCAGGTGTTCCACACGGCGCAGCCGTTGGTGCCCACGTTCACGGGAATGGTGGTCTCGCCCACGCCCACGCCCAGGATGTTGCCGCCGCTGCCCTTGGCAATGGTGTCGTCATCGGGAACGCCGAAGGACGGGCCCCAGCTCTGGACGCAGGAGCTCACGTGCTGGATGCCGGAGTTCGCCAGAGCCTGACCGCAGGATGCGGTCTGACCCATGTAGAGCTCCACGGTGATGTTCTACACCTCGTCTTCCAGGGTGCCGGCGAATGCATACGCCGCAGGGACTACCGACATCGCCAACGTAGCGGCGAACACGGCGCCAAGGAAACGCCCGATAACCCCTTTCTTCTTTTTCATCATATTTCCTCCAATCAATCGCAGGCCGCGGTCTTCCTTGGGGTAACGCATAGCTAGACCGAATAACCTACTCGTAATCTACCAAGACGCAAAAAACGGCCGCGCCTTGGTGACGCGGCCGTTGATATCCCGTTACTTTTCGTAACAAATCCACAGATAATCCGTTACTTTTGATTGATTTATCAGGGCGAAAGCCCCGTTCCACTCCCCCTAGCGCGAACCTTCCTCCTCGGAAAGCAGGCCGGACAGAACCGCCAGCAGCTCCGGAACCCGGATGGGCTTGCCCACATGGCCATTCATGCCATGGGCGAAGGCATTGCGACGATCCTCGTCGAATGCGTTGGCCGTTGCGGCCACAATCGGCGTCTGGGCCTTGGCAGGATCAGCCAGGGCACGAATGCGGTCCGCCGCCTCATACCCGTCCATGACCGGCATCTGGATGTCCATGAGCACCACGTCGTAGTAGCCCGCGGGATGCGCCTCCACCGCCTGGACGCACTGGGCGCCGTCGGCAACGCGCTCGACCTGAGCGCCAGCGTCCTCGAGAATGGTCTGGGCGATCTCGGCGTTCAGGTCGTTGTCCTCCGCCAGCAGAATCCTATGGCCCTCCAAGCTCTCCATGGGTCCTTCGGAAACCGCAACGGGAACGTCTTCGCCCGTGTACTCGGACTCATCGGCAATACGATGCTCCAGGTACAGGCTGAAGCAGCTGCCCTTGCCCAGTTCGCTCTTCACCTCGATGCTGCCACCCATGGCGTCCACCAGCTTCTTGACAATAGCCATGCCCAAGCCTGTGCCAGCCACGCGGCTTTCCGTGGTGTCATGCTCGCGGGTGAAGGACTCGAAGATCTGCTGCTGGAACTCAAGGCTCATGCCAATGCCGGTGTCCGTGATGCTGTTCACATACCGAGCATAGCCGGGGCGATCGCAGGGCAGCTCCTCGAAGTGCATGTGGATGAACCCGCCCTCCGGGGTGTACTTCACCGCGTTGGACATGATGTTCATGTTGATTTCCTTGATCTTGTGCATGTCCGCGTACACGAAGCGGTGCTCGATGTCCATATCACAGGTGAAGGTCAGGTTCTTCGCCTGCATCTGGCCCTCCAGCATAGGTACCACGGACCAGCCGGGATCCAGCATGTCCACGCATCGCTCATCCAGCTCAACGCGGCCACTGTCGATGCGGGCCACCTCCAGTACGTTGTTGATCAGGGACAGCAGATAGTCGCCGGCCAGCTGGATCTTGTCCAGGTACTCGGAAGCCTTCTTCGGATCGTCCAGGCTGCGACGCATCAATCCGGCAAAGCCCAATATAGCGTTCATAGGCGTGCGGATATCGTGGCTCATGCCGAACAGGAAGGCCGTCTTAGCCCGATTGGCCGCATCTGCCTGATCGCGGGCCTCCTCCAGCAGCACATGCTGCTCCTCAAGCCGAGCGTTAGCCTCCTGCAGCTGTCGGAAAGCACGGCGGTTCTGCTCGTTGAATCGGTTGTTTTCCTCCTCCAGCTGGGCGTTTTCCGCGGCAACGCGCTTGCGCTCGCGGGAGGCACCGGTCAGGACAAAGGCAAAGTAGCCCGCCACCAACAGCATGAGCAGGGCGAAAGTAACGAGCGTATTACGCATGGTCGCACCCATGACCGCCTCATAGGAGCTCGACGGAATGATCACGGCCACCAGCCAGTCGGTGTCCGGCACGGCGCTGACGCACAGCCGCCCTTCGCCGGAAACGCCCTGGAAGGCAACGGAACCGTTGGTTTCGTCCTGAAGAAGATCGACGAACCGACTCTTGAGCTCCGGCGACAGATCCAAAGTTCCGAACAGGCGCTCAACCGTCATATCCGGCTCAAAGGGCACATCCAGGGTGGAACAGATGACCATGCCGTTTCGGTCAAGCAGGATGCCGTCAACGGTCTGCCCGAAGAACTCGGACTCCAGCAGCGGAGCTACCTGCCGGGTCGCCTCCAGGTAGCCGGTGATGACGCCGCACGGGCGCCCCTGGTACATCAGGGGCGTGTAGAAGTTGATCAGGGTCTCATGGGAAACCTTGGGGTGGTAGTTGTTCCACATACCGGTGTTGCCCTTGATGCCCTGGACGTAGTACTCGCGATCTCTGGCGTCGAAGGGCTCGCCGGGGTTCATGACGTTCATGCCGTCAGCGCGGATGTACTCCACGGCGCCGAAGGGACTGTGCTCCACATATGGAGCCACGGCGGCGGCAGGATCCTCAAGCGTATCTGAGGTCATGGTGGACGAAATAGACGCCGAAAAACTGCGGATACTCGCCTGGGCATAGCCGCAGGTGGACTCGATCTGGGAGGCGGAGGTCTGCGCCATCTGGCCGACCACGTACTCCGCCTGCTCCACCACGGTCTGCCGCTGCAGCGATGCGTGCACTCCCAGAACCACCAGGATGCACAAGGCCAGCACCAGGGGAATCGCCACTCGCAGCGCGGAGGCGCTGCGCTTCGCGGTCTTCAGCGGCCTGCTGCCCACCTGGTCCTGGCCACTATGGTTATGCGGGTCCATAACGCTCCCCCGCTTCCTTTCAGTCGTGCTTGCCTACTGCCCCTGCGCAGCGTACTTTGCCTCCGTGGCCTCCTTGGCCGGACGCCACCAGTCCTCGTTGTCCCGGTACCAGGCAATGGCCTGGGCCAGGCCCTGGGCAAAGTCAGTGTGCTGGGGCTGCCACCCCAGCTCCGTGCGGAGCTTGGTGGAGTCAATGGCGTAGCGGCGGTCATGGCCCGGCCGGTCGCGCACCCAGTCGAAGTCATCGGGGCCGGCACCCATGCCGTCCAGGATAGCCCGCAGCACGTCGATGTTCGAGCGCTCGCCGTCAGCGCCGATCAGGTAGGTTTCGCCCACCTTGCCCTTTGTCAGGATGCACCACACCGCAGAGCTGTGGTCTTCCGTGTGGATCCAGTCGCGGACGTTCAGGCCGTCACCGTAGAGCTTCGGGCGGATGCCGCAGATCAGGTTGGTGATCTGACGCGGGATGAACTTCTCCACGTGCTGGTAGGGACCGTAGTTGTTGGAGCAGTTGCTGATAGTTGCCCGCACGCCATAGGTGCGCACCCATGCGCGCACCAGAAGGTCAGAGCTGGCCTTGGTGGAGCTGTAGGGGCTGGACGGGTTGTAGGGCGTGCTCTCGGTGAAGCGCGCGGGGTCGTCCAGGGCCAGGTCGCCGTAGACCTCGTCCGTCGAGATATGGTGGAACCGCACGTCATACTTCTTGCAAGCCTGCAGCAGCACATAGGTACCGTGGACGTTGGTCTGGAGGAAGGGCGTGGGATCGGCAATGGAGTTGTCGTTGTGGGACTCCGCTGCAAAGTGGACCACGGCGTCAGTCTGGGACACCAGCTGATCGACCAGCTGCTCGTCGCAGATGTTGCCGTGGACGAAATCCAGGCGGTCCTCCGGGATGCCCGCCAGGTTCTGGCGGTTGCCGGCGTAGGTCAGGGCATCCAGCACCGTGACGTGGACGCCGGGCTGGTTGTTCACCACCCAGTGGACGAAATTGCTGCCGATGAAGCCGGCGCCGCCGGTCACCACGATGCGCTGGGGCGCAAAGGCCTGCTCAGTCATAGGTTCTTCCCGTCTAGCCTAGATGTTGGAGCGGTTCTGCACGCGGCCGGCGGCCACGTTCTTCAGGTACTTGCCGTAGGAGGACTTGCCATAGCGCTCAGCCGCGGCCTGCAGGGTCTCCAGGTCGATCCAGCCGTTGTTGAAGGCAATCTCCTCCAGGCTGGCAATCTGGATGCCCTGGTTCTGCTCAACCACGCGCACGTACTCCGTGGCGCTGAACAGGCTCTCGATGGTGCCGGTGTCGAACCAGGCGCTGCCGCGGCGCAGCAGCTGCACGCCAAGGGAGCCGTCCTCCAGGTACATGCGGTTCAAGTCGGTGATCTCCAACTCGCCACGGGCGCTGGGCTTGACCTGCTTGGCCCACTCCACGGCACGGTTGTCGTAGAAGTACAGGCCGGTCACCGCGTAGTTGCTCTTGGGATTGGCGGGCTTTTCCTCCAGGGAGATGGCGTTGCCCTGGTCGTCGAACTCCACTACGCCGAAGCGCTCGGGGTCGCTAACGTAGTAGCCGAACACCGTGGCGCCCTGCTCGCGGGCAGCCGCCTCCTTCAGGCGATCGGTGAAGCCGCCGCCGTAGAAGATGTTGTCACCCAGGGTCAGGGCTACGCGATCGTCGCCGATGAACTCCTCGCCAATGATCAGCGCCTGGGCCAGGCCATCCGGGCTCGGCTGCACGGCATACTGCAGGGTGATGCCGAACTGGCTGCCGTCACCGAGCAGACGCTCGAAGTTGGGCAGGTCCTGGGGCGTGGAGATGACCAGGATCTCACGGATGCCCGCCAGCATCAGGATGCTCAGGGGATAGTAGATCATGGGCTTGTCGTACACGGGCAGCAGCTGCTTGCTGGTCACCGTGGTCAGCGGATACAGGCGCGTACCCGAGCCGCCGGCAAGAATAATACCCTTCATGAGCAATCCTTTCCGCAGGTCATCCCCTGATACCAGGGGCATGCACATATACGTTGTCCATTATACCGCGAACATCCCGCACCGACCCGGCACAGCCGCCCGCAGCGAATACGGAGCAAAGGGGCCAAAAGAAAAAGCAAAGCCTATCCCGAGGCCCGTTCGGGATAGGCTTTATTGATACTTTTTCACCGCATGTGAGCGGCGGAACAGCTTTTTGGGCCGTTCAAAATACCGTTAGCGTGAGTATACCAAAGACTACGCGTGATATGGATAAATTATTGACCGTTTTCCGCCTTTGCAACGCCGCCCAGCGGAATCACCAGCTCCTCGCGCAGCGCCTTGCGAAGGTCGAACCGACGCACATCATCGAACACGTCGATCTCCTGCAGCGCACGGTTCACGCAGTCGCAGGCGCTCTGGCACAAGGGCTCGCCCTCGCAGTCGACCACCACCACGGGACCTCGCATCCCGTTTTCGGCCTCGGATAGGCACACGCCCAAGTCGACACGCTTTTCGCCCACCAGCTCCGTCACTGCGTCAACGCCCAATCCTTCGGGCGAAAGGTACGTCACCACGCCCTGGGAGGCCAGAACCTCGGCGACCACCCTGCACGAGGGCAGGTCGCGGGCGCCGCGCTCCGCCGCAAGCACCACGGTGGGCTCGTCAGATGCCGTCAGCAGGTACAGGCCCAGCGCCTGGGCGAAAGCACCCAGGGTATGCAGGTTGATGCCTCCGGGTCCAGGTCCCCACAGCTGGGAGATTCGCCCATCTACAAGCTGAATCACGCTGTCGAAGAACACGAACATTCCGCGACGGTCGCGGTCGATCAGGGTGAGCATGTCCTCCTGAAGCGACCGGTCAGCTTCGATGAGCCAACGGCGAAAGCGCACGTTCAGCGTTCCATCTCCGAGCTGACCCATGTCCTCCATGACATAATCCGCCCATTCCTCGCGGTCAGCGCGCTTCTTATGAGCCTCGGCAACAGACATGCTCGCGGTCAGGGGGTCGGCCTCCAGCTCATCGCGGGCTTCGTCGGAAAATCCCCACTGCTCGTCATCAAGATTCATCTGCTCCACAGCAATCCCCTACTTCCTCACGTACAGGGCCACGGCCTGATACTGAACGTCCTCGACGTCCTCGACGGTACCCACCTCGGTGCCCGCCTGGAATCCGCGGGCAGCACCCACAGCATACGCAGATTTTACCTCAGGATCCTGGAAGCCCGCCTCACGCAGCCATATCAGGTTCTGCTCCTTGGTCAGGGCCGCCTGGATGCTGTTGCCGATCTCTCGGGCACCTTCCACCACCTTGGGATCGCGCTCGCGGTCGGCAAAGGTGGTCTCCATGATCAGCAGGCCGCCCGGCTTCAGCACCCTATGGAACTCGCGCAGGGCCTGAGGCTGGTCGTACAGCAGCGTCATGACGTTGTTGATGTACACCACGTCCTGGGTTTCCGTGCCAATGCCCGCATGGATCAGATCCTCCGGATACGCCACGCGGAACTCCATGTTGCTGGCCTTCAGGCCGTTGTCATGCCACGCGCGGTCCTGGCCCGCCTGGGCATCCTCGATGTACGTGGGCTGCCAGTCAACGCCGGTGACCCAGCCCTGGGCTCCCACCTTGGCGCTGAGCTTGTACACGCCCTTGCCGCGACGGCAGCACACGTCAAGCACGCGCTTGCCCCGCAGCTCGCCGTCAGGCAAGGTCATCTTGCTCATGCTGGCAAAGCCCCACTCGAACGCCTTGCCGCAATAGTAGCGCTCCATGCCCTGCTCGTACTCCTGCTGCTCGCTCACCTTCCAGTTAGCAGAGATCGCGGAGCCCATCCTGATGGCGTCTCCCGTGGACCCAGCCGCTCCGCTGGCGTCGAACTGCTGGGGATGATCGCTCACGCCCAGGTTCTTCACGCGCTCGGTCAGTCCGGAGATGGTGGCGTCCACCTTCAGGCCCTCGTTGTGGGCGAAATACTTCTGATTGCCGTAATGGGAAACGAAGGTAGTGGTGGCCTGGCGCGTGGTCAGCTCGGCCACGAACACCAGCATCTCACGGTTGCCGAAGCACTCCTCCACGAAGTCAAAGGCGTTGTCCAGCTTCGCGTTGGCCTCCGCCACCAGCTCCTTGATCTTGGCGACCTGCTCCTTGTAGGCGGTCTCAATGGTGAAGAAGGCCATTTCGCCCTCAGGGGTGCGGTTCGTGCCGCACAGGGCCACCATGTCACGCAAAATGCCCAGCACCAGGCGTTCCTTGCGAATCTTCGACTTGGGAATCACGCCAGCATCGATCTTGCGGGCCAAGGTGCGCTCCCGCTCGGTCATACGCGCGACCACCGCGTCCTCCACGGTCGCTCCAGCCAGCAGCTCGGGCTTGGCCAGGCGCAGCAGGTCGCGCAGCTCGGTCACAATGCCCTCCTGGTCAAGGGCGGCGTTGCAGCTGGCGGCCAGGGCGTCAAGCAGCAGGCCCATCAGGGCAATGCGCTCGTCGAACTCAGCGTCGCGGGCGCGATTCTTGATGCTCAGGGTCGCATCGCCCGCCAGGATGTTGGCCACCTGGTAGTCGGAGCGATACTTCTGGAACAGCGTGTAGTACACGGAAAACGCGTCGGCGATTTCATCATCACGCAGGAACTGGACGAAGAGGTCGCGGTTGACCGGCTTGTCCAGGCTCTCGTACAGCGCAATGACCTCGGCAAGGTCTTCCCAGCCACGGGCCGTCACGAAGGACTTGCCGCCACCGGGGCGGGACTCCACCTTGTAGAAGCAGTCCTGCTTGGCCTCCAGGAACGACGTGACGGCAGGATGCACGCCCTTGGCGTGGGCATACGTCTTCCAAGCGCCGTACTCGGGCTCCACCTGGATCTCACGCAGGCGGTCCATGGTCACAATGTCGAACTCATGCACCGAGCGGTTGTACTCCGGCGGATTGCCGGCGCACACGACCACCCAATCCTCCGGCACGCGATGCTTGCCGAAGGTCTTGAACTGCAGGAACTGCAGCATGCTCGGGTAGAGCGTCTCGGACACGCAGTTGATTTCGTCCAGGAACAGAATGCCCTTGCGGGTACCGGAGCGCTTCATGTAGTCGTACACCGAGCCCACGATCTCGGACATGGTGTACTCGGAGGACTCGTACTCGTAGCCCTCGAACTCACGATGCTCGATGCGCGGCAGGCCCAGGGCGCTCTGGCGGGTGTGGTGCGTCATGGAGTAGGACACAATGCCAATGCCAAGCTCCTGCGCAACTTGCTCCATGATGGCGGTCTTGCCAATGCCCGGAGCGCCCAGCAGGAAGATGGGGCGCTGGTGCACCGGCTCGATCACGTGCATGCCCGCATCGTCGCGCTGCAGGTACGCCTCGACCGTGTCCTTGATCTGCCTCTTGGCGGATGCGATGTTCATGTCTCAAGTCCTTCCTACGACTTGCTATTGCTAAGAATGCCGCACGCGGCTCTTGAGCTTGTTGATTCCCAGCTCATCAACGACCACCTTCATGGCCCAAGGCGGAACGGGCGGCAGATCCCTTTCGCCCGAATCCATGAACACGAAGGCGGTGTCATAATCCGGCGGCCGCTCGGGGAAATCTCCCAAGCCGTCCGTGAAGTACAGCAGACCCTTCAGGTCGGTGAGGTCTCCCCGCTTCCTGAGGGTCTCAACATAGTCAAACACGGGACGAAAATCAGTTCCGCCGAAACCACGGATGACGAAGTTGTCCATGAGCCGGTCGACATCCCTCAGGTCGGTGATCTTGTGGTCCGACTGGATCTTGGAGTCGCACTGCACCACGTGGATGTTGACCTTGGTGGAAAAGTCCTCGGATTCCTTCAAGATGCTGAAGGTGTGCTCGATGAACCGTCGGACCAGCTCGCCGTTGACGGATTCGGAGGTGTCAATGGCAATCACGAAGTCCCTGATGCGTTTGACGTCCTTGTACTCCAGCGGCTCGATCAGCGGCGTGTTGCCGTACATGTCCATGCCGAAGGTGTAGTAGATGTAGTCGAACTCGTCGTCGTTGATCTTCATCTGCTCGTTGATGCACATGAAGCGCCGCAGGAACGTGGAGTAGTCGTAGACCTTGCGGTTGGCCAGATGCAGGTTCTGCACCAGGCTGCTTGCCTCTTCGCCCCACTCCTTGGAGAAGGTCTCCAGGTTCATCTCGATCTGCTTGGCAATCTCCTCCCAGTCCTTCTGTTCCTGAGAGTCGCTGTCGTTTTCGCTTTCGCCCTGGTCAGCGTTGCTGCCGTCTACGTCAGCCTCGTCCTGGCCGTTGTCTTCGGCGGTGTCCGTGCCGTCATCCTCGGAGCTGTCGTCCTCCTGGTCGGTGGGCAGCAGCTGCATGTCCTCGGGCTCCTGCTCAGGCTGTTCCCGATCGTCGGAGGACGGATTCAGCTGCATGGAGTCGTTCTGCTCAGGCTCGTCTTCGTCCGTTTCCACGGCTTCGTCACGCTGCTGCTGCTCCTGCTCGGTCATGCTGGCAGGCCAGGCCTCGTGGTTGTCCCGCTCGAACAGGTCATGCCATTCCGCAATACGGCTCTGGTCGATGCCACGGTACGCCGTTCCCTCAGGCGCCGTAACCACGTCTCGCAAGAACGTATACACCTTCGCGGGCGTCATGGTTCCCACCATGAGCTTGATCTCGTCGATTGCCTGCTGGCACGCAGCGTCATCCTCGCAGGCAAAGCGGCCGCCGCACATGTCCAAGATCACGCTCTCGGCAATGACGTCACAGGTCAGCCACCAGGCCTCCTTGTTCTTGAAGTCCTTGATGAACGGATGCCTGAACACGCAATGCATCACCATATGCAGATAATCACGCACCACCTCGTCGAAGGACGCCATAAAGCGCGCAAGAATACGCGGCGGGTCGAAGAACACCTGCTTGGCGTCAGTGGCCACGGGGTACCGCATGCTCGCACGCAGCGGCTCTAACCCCATACGCCACAGCGCCAGGTCCAGGAACCGGAACTTCAGCATGAGCTGAACGCGGGCCTCTTCGATCAGGTCCTTCGCCAGCTCCTCCTCCTTGCGCCTGCGCTCAAGCTTGGCATCTTTGATCCGTGGGTTCATCGGCAATGCCATGGAAACCTCCTACAGGTCAAAGTCGAAGGCGGGAACGCCGAACCGCTGTCGCTTGGCCTCGAGCAGATACCCCGTCACAGATGCATCCTGCACCATGGCAACGCGATCAATGACTGCGTCCAGGTTGTCAGCGTCCAAGAACCCTTGGGCGAAAAGCCCCTCGAAGGCGCCGCGGTCGTCGTGACGGGCAATGTCCACGCAGATCTCAACCAGGTCCGACTCGATGATCTGCCGCATAAGCTGCCTGTTGGACGGCTCCATGAACACCGGGTCGCCAAGGCGAGCCAAAATGCGCGTAGCCTGCTCGTACTTCGACATGCCTACGCTATCCTTGCCGTTGTAGTTCATGGCATTGGCGATGGCGGTATCGTAGTGGCGCAGTATCTTAGCAACGTCAATGCGATCAAGCATGCCCAGAACAAGACACACCTGCTGCTTGCCGCGCTGCGTCATGGGGAAGCGAATGGCGAACTCATTATGGCCCTGCAAAGGTTCAGCCAGGCGAATATGCACCAGTTCAAGGGCAGAATCAACGCCCAGGCCGCATACGCCAACGGTACGCACGCCGTCATGCAAGTACAGCTCACGAACGCCACGCTGCCCGTTCAACGCATAGGCGGCAATGGCCGTCGCCTCGTCAGGAATTCGCAGCACCTCCTGGCCGCTCATGCACAGCAGCACGCGAATGCCTCCATGAGCGCGACGCTCAAGAAGCATTCCTCGGTTCATATAGAAGACGTCATGGTCGGGAGCAACGTCAACAGATCTCAACGAAGGCGCAACCTCCCCATGATGAGCACCATGGGTTACCAGAGCATGCTCGCCAATATGCTTCAGACTCGAAGGAATCCTAAAGGACAGAAGGCCGGAATCCAAAAACGCTTCGTCCTCAAGTCGCTCGAGCGTGCTGGGCACGGTAACCTCTTGAAGGGCGAAGCAGTCCTTGAACGCGCCCTTCCCTACGCAGACAACACCCTTCGGCAGGTACACGCTTTTGATGTTCCGATGCTTGTAGAACGCGCCCTCATCCACGTATTTCACGCCTTCGGCAATGCGAACATCCTTGGCAAAGGGATCCATCATGCGGGCGAAATGCACGCCATCCTCAGACTGCGAATACAGACAGCCCTGACAATCCAAAGACAGATAATCGGAACCTTCCTCAATGCTGAAAGTAGCATCGGGACCAGAGTAGGTCAGCTTCGACTCGGCCGCAGGATCTTTTCCCAGGGTGCGGATGCTCTTGGGAATGCGCAGCTCATTGATGGCGGTGCCCGTAAACGCCTCAGAGCCCAGGTCGACCAGGGCCTGGCCCAGGTCAACCCTCTCGAGTTTCTTGCACCTGTAGAACGCCTTATCAGCAATGCGCAGCAAAGATCCCGGCGCAACGAACTCCTCAATGCCGGTACGAGCTAATGCGAACTCGTCAAGCACCAGCAGCCCTTCGGGGAGGCTGACCCTGCGGACGGCGGAAAACGTACCGAACGCCTTTTTCGCCAAACCTTTGCACCCAGGCTGAACTGCGTATTCTTCCACCGGAGTGGCCAAAGCTACCAGCCAATCACCATCATGAGAGTAGATGGCGTTACCATCGGTTTTGAGAAAAGGATTCGAGCCATCAATGAAGACTTGCTCAAGTTTGCTATGAGTAAACGCACCGGGAACCACGTCTTTGAGAGAGGCGCCAATGTACAGCCTCTTAAGCTCAGGACCATCGAACACCGCGGACGTGAGCTTCTCCAAAGCACCAGGAAGGTGCAGCTCCTCAAGAGAATCGCAGCAATGAATCCAGGTAAAATCAAAGTGCGTGACGCCGGCAGGAAGAACGAGCCTCTTAAGCCGCCTGTTTCCCCTAAACGCATAGGGCTTAACCAAGGTAACCGTATCGGGACAGACGATCTCACGAACTACCTTGCTAGCAGAGCATGCGTCAGAAGAAAGCACCTCTACAGGCTTTCCCTCAATCGAATCAGGCACCTCGACGGTCTCGGATACAATATCGCAGCCGTCAAGGCGAATAGAGGCCTCGCCCAAAACAACGTAATGCCAAGTATTGCCACGCAAATCTACGTACGTCTTGGCCGACGAAGACCGTGCAGCCTCTAGTTCGGCGGCACGGATGCGCGCGTCCCTAAAACGCGCAATGGTTTCCTGGGACTTCTTTATCTGCTCAGCAGATGCAACCGGATCGCTCAACGCCATAGGCGCAAAACCTCCAAACACCAACGACACTTCGCCTAGTGTACCACCGGGAATGGAGCCAACCGCAGAACCAGATCGCTCCTCGCGAATAGGCGAAGAGGCTCTGAGCTGCTCATAGTACTCTTTGCTCCCGATGAAGTTACCCTCGCCCTCTCCCGAGACAAAGCGCGGGGCACCCACGAGAGAGTCATGACCATCAAAGCCGCCTACAGGACTCATGAACCACCTCGAATAGCAAAATGGACGAGCGCCGGAAGCAATTTGCCCCCGGCGCTCAAAATCATAATACTGTTGTGAGTATATTACTGCTGCTTTACGCGACCTGCAGGGTCAACCTTGCGACGAGCATGAATCTCATCACCGAACAGGATGCAATAGCGCATGCCCTTCAACGTAACGTACAGGCTTACCACGTTGTCCTTCATTGCAGAAGAGCCGAAGACCTCATAGGTCATGTACTCGCGATCAATCATCTCCTGATAGATCGGATCGGCCTTCATCTTGGACAGAAGCATGTTGGAAGGCTCGCGACCCAGCTCGTCCTGACGCAGCGTGATGTTGTACATAACATCCTCAGCGCGCTCGCTCAGGCGACCCAGCTCAGCAACCTCAGCAAGGATCTCTTCCTCAGTAGCCATTGTTATTCCTCCTATAGCTCATAGTCATGCAATGAACTGTATTGCCAAATTAGCGCCTTGAAAACTCGTTCATGAAGCGCACTTCTAACTGCTACGGTAGCAGCCACAAATGCAGTTCATGAATCGCATATTCAATGCAGGTTGATGACTGTTAAAAAAAGGGCCTGCTGCAATCAAGCAGCAGGCCCCGGAAGTAAGAGCCTAATTGGCGATTAGACGCCAGCGTAGCCCTTGGACGGGTCGGAACCGCCAACGCCCTGAGCGGAGTCGCCCAGCTCGTTGCCGGAACGCTTGGTGGAGGTGTAACCAGCCCAAGCGCGAGCCTTGAACTCACCCTTAACCCAGAAGACCTGAGCCTTCATGATGTCAGCCTGGGTCAGACCGAGAGCCTCCAGGGCGCCAGCCTTGTCAGCACCCTCAGCGACCTTCTCGTTCAGAAGAGCAGCGATGTCCTTGGCTTCCATGTCCATGATCTCGTCACGAGTCATTTTCGTACCTCCCAAAGTAGAGTTTGCTGGAGGGTAGCCGCCCGAAGACGGCTACCCCGCTAGAAATTATAGCTTAGAGCTGGAACAGAACCATCGGGCGATCGAATTCAGCCATCTTGGCCTGCATTTCCTCCAGGGTACCGTAGTACAGAGAAGCAGACTCCTCGACCTGGCAAGCCAGCGGACGCTGACCGGCCTTCTTGCCGTTGGTGCCATACCACTCGGAGAAGATGGAAGTCGGCACGGGAATGTAGCTCCACTCCCAAGCGTCGCCGTCACAGCCCTCACCCTTCTTGAAGGGGCCGATCTCTACTTCCTTGATACCCCACTGATCGATGGGAAGCTGGAACTCCTCCTTGCATGCGATTTCAGCTGCATGGTTGCCAGAGAAGTAAGTGTAGTCGCACAGAAGAGCGTACTTCTGATCTGCCATTTATGTCACTTCCTTTCGATTAGTCGTTGTCGAGGGAACGAACGCGGCGGATGTTGCACATAACACCCTTGTACGGAGCGCCGAAGCCCAGCTTGCCGATGTCCATATGGGGAACCAGCTGGTTGAAGTTGGACTTGAAGACGCCGAACAGGTTGGGCTCCTCGCCGTCCTGCTCAGGGAACCACCAACCATGAGCGCAGTTGATGATGCCGTCCTTCAGGACCGGGGTGATCTCGGCCTTGAAGCGAGCCTGACCGAACATGTTGTAGACCTCGCACCAGTCGCCGTCGGTGACGCCGTACTTCTCTGCGGTTGCGGGGTTCATCTGGACCCACGGCCACGGATCGATCTGACGCAGGGACGGAACATGACGATGCTCGGAGTGGAAGGAGCTGTAACGACGAGAACCAGAGGTGGAGATCAGCGGGAACTGACGTGCAGCACCATTCTCGATCATGTTCGGACGATACGGGCTGTAGTCCGGCTCGTAGTAGTACGGCAGCGGATCCTCGCCCCAGGATTCGTACAGGATGGAGTAGGCCTCGATCTGACCAGTAATGGTGTTGAAGCCCGGCTCGCCGTCGAAGCGCAGCAGGCCCTTCTCGTACTTCTCGTACTCGAAGCCATGAGCGCCCGGCTGATACAGACCCATCTCACGGAACTCGTTGAAGTCGAAGCCGAGCTCAGCGGTCTGATCGGAGAAGAACTGGACAACAGCCTCAGCAAGGTTGTCAAGGTCGAGCTTGCCGCCCTCGCCTTCCTTGTACCACGGCCACCACTCGGGGTTCAGGCGAGCACCGAACATGAGGCAGATCTCGATGTCGGACTTAGCCTCGCCGACGGTCAGAGCCTTGTTCATGGGGCCCATGAACACGGTGTTACGACCGTAGTGAGTCAGGACGATGCCGTCATGCTCAGCCCAGGTGGAGATGGGCAGGAAGTAGTCGCCCACAGCCATGGAAGTCGGGGTCTGCATGATGTCCTGGACGACGCAGAACTCGATGGACTCGCACAGAGCGTCATGCCAACGCTTCGGCTGAGCGGAGCAGGTCGGAGCCAGGAAGTTGGAGGAGTTGAACCAAGCCATGCGCAGCTGGTACGGCTGGTGGGTCTCCATGGTGTTCAGGGTCTCGTCAGGCTGGGTGGTGGACATACCCGTGGACAGGCCCGGCCATGCCTCAGCACCGATACGCTTGGACCAAACCTCGTCGGTCATAGCGCCACGCTGCTCCATACGCCACTTGCCGAGCAGAGCAGACGGGGGACCCAGGGTCAGACCGCCGGGACGGTCGATGGAGCCAGCCATGGCGGCCAGGATGATCATGGCCTGAGACAGCTGAACGCCGTTCTTGTTCTGGTCGAATGCCAGACCCCATGCCCAACCGATCGGACGCTCGGTACCGATGATGTGAGCAACCTGCTCGATCTTCTCGGCCGGAACGGTGGTGATCTCAGCAACCTTCTCGACCGGGTACTCGGCAGCGCGCTCCTTGAGCTCGTCAACGCCGTAGATCCAGTTCTCGACGAACTCGTGATCGTACTCGTCGTTCTGGAACATCAGGTTGATCAGGCCCAGAGCCAGAGCAGCGTCGGTCTGCGGGCGAACCTGCAGGTTGATATTGCCGTCATGAGCGCCAACCCAGGTGATGCGGGGGTCGATGGAGATGATCTTGGTACCAAGCTTCATCATGTCGACCAGGCAGTGACCGAAGAAGCCGTCGCCGTTGGAGGGCAGGGGCTCCTTACCCCAAACAACAACCCACTTGGAGAGGGTGTATGCGGGGTCCTGGTAAGAACCAGGCAGGTGACCAGCGTAGTCAAGCTCCGGATAACCAGCGCCGAGGACGTAGTCAGCGATGGAGCAACGCGGGCCGTAGCAGGACCAACCAGACTGCGTGTAGCAGCAGTTGGGGGACTGCAGAACGGAGAAGGTCAGTGCATAGTAGTAAATGCAAGCCTCACGACCGGTGCCACCGAAGCAGACGATGGACTCGGGGCCGTAGGTGTTCTGATAGTAGCGAACCTTCTCGCAGATGGTGTCGAGAGCCTCGTCCCAAGTGGTGCGCTCCCACTTATCCTTGCCGCGATCCTCATATGCACGCTTCATCGGGTAGATAACGCGATCCGGTGCATAGGTGTACTCGCGCAGAGCAAGGTTCATTGCGTTCACACGACCAGTGGTAATGGGGTTGTCGTCGTCGCCCTCGATGCGGATGAGCTCGCCATCCTTGGTAACGACCTTAACACCATATCCAACCGGATGAGATCCCGGGGGGGACCAGGTGTTGGAACGAGTAACAACCGTGCCGTCTTCGAGCTCGGTACGCCACTGCTTACCATATGCCATAGTGGTACTTCCTTATCTCTCAATCTCTCGGAGAAAGGTATCCGCTTAACCTCAGTTGGTATTCTTCGTGTTGGACTTTGTCTTAGACATAAGAAAAGCCCCACACCAACCACTGATGATCAAACTTACCCGACCTAGCGAAATGAGCCTGTGCTCTTTCTCGTTTCAGCGGGAGTCAGCTGAAGAATGCTTCCCTTTGGATAAACATTCACCTTTCACCTAACTAAATTGAATCATCAGTTTCTCTGAAATTCCGAAGGTGTCTGGGGCAACGAAACGTCATTGAATCTGACAAGGTAACTATATCACTTCCCTACCCTTCAACCTGCAAGAATCTCAATATTCATTTGGTATTTTTCAGTATAGAAAACACGGATCCGCTGGCCCATTTTGGGTGATGAAAGAAATTGGCCCGAAGCAATGCTCCGGGCCAATTTCAGCTTGATATTTTATCAGCGCAATTACAGAGAAACGAAGCTGTCAGGGAACTGCTTGTTTGCGTTAAGCACGTCCTTGCTCACGTCTCCATAGCGGACGTATTCGATGCTCGGATCATCAACGCGCTTGATCATCGCGTTCTCCATGATCTCCTTCAGAGCCTTGGTCTTAAGAGCATACTCCTCCATGCCAGCCAGGCGGCCATCTGCCTCAATCTGACGACGCTTGTAAGCCTTCTCCTCGATAGTGTTACCCGGGATGACAGCGTAGAAGTCCTCTGCCTCAAGGGTGTAACCACGGTAGTCGGCATAAGCTGCAAGAGCGCTGTCCTCACGCAGGCCCTGAATCGCCTTGGCCTCGATATCGGCATAAAGCTGCTCCTCGGTGATACCACGCTGCTCGCAGAAGGTAGCGGGCGTCATCACATTGCGACGAAGCATCTCGTCCAGGCGCAGACGAGCAGCGTAGATGCTCTCCTCAACCAGATCCTGGGGCAGCTCCTCGTTCAGGCGCTTTGCCAGCTCAGCGCAAACCACATTCTGGTCTGCGAGCTCCTGAACCTCACGGTTCTCCTTGTACATGTTGTAGCGGATGAAGATCATCAGCTCATCGACGGACTTGAGCTCCTTGACGTTATTCTTGATCCAAACGTCATTCAGCTTGGGCTCCTGGCCATCCTTGCAGTAGTTGAGCTTCAACCAACGAATAGCCATCGCCTGCACCTCGGACTCCGGAATCTTAACTTCCGGAGCAATGGCGTACACAGGCTCATAGGAAGACAGCGTGTAACGCATCTTTGCCATAGTTATTTCCCCCTCAATTTCCTACGAAAGAAAAGACATTTACAGCATCATGGTCTGCGGAGCCTCAGCACCACCGGCGCCGAGCATGCGCTGAAGGCGCTCCTGCTCCTTCTTACGAACCTCAGCGGGAACGAAGTTCTCGGGCGGCTCTTCGATAGCAAGGATCTCGACCTCAAAGAACAGGTCCTTGCCTGCCAGAGGATGGTTCAGGTCCAGAACGACCTCGTTGTTGGTGACCTCGACCACGGTGGTAGGAACGCGCTCATCGCCATCGCCCGCGAGCCATACGCGGCGGCCGACCTTAGCGTCAATGGTCATAGCCTCGCGGGGAACACGGGACAGGCAGCCCTCCAGATACTCACCGTATGCATCATACATACCAACCTTGAAGGAGCGCTTCTCGCCCACTTCGTTCATTTCCAGGATTTCCTTTTCCAGGCCAGCAATAACCATGTCCATACCCGTCTGGAAAACCATGGGCTGCTCCGGAGTACCAACACCAAAAACAGTGCCGTCCTCGAGCGTACCCGTATAAGTAAGGGTAACGGTGGAACCAAGCTTCATCGTGCTTCTCCCTTTCTAAGCCGAAGCTACTATTGTGCATAGAACACAGTACCCATGCCGAAGGCAAACTTCAACATAGGATGAGCTCGTAACTTATAAATAAAGTGATTTCATACTTCGAGCACTACGGCATCATAACGTGCGTAGACTATACTCATTGTACCGAAAAAGACCCAATTCAGGAGTGCCTACATGATATTCAAAAAGGTCTACATCCCTATCAATGCCCTTGAGGGCAAGCAGAATTTTGAGATGTGGTACGAAGACGGAGCCCTGTTTGCAACAGCAGAAAGCGACTGGGCATCAGAGAAGTCCATCGTCAACATCATCGGGCGTTCGGGCGGCCTTATCGCTCGCATCAAGCCCGATCACAAGGCGCTTGAGTACGCAATCCGCGTCGACGAGTACACCTATCGCCTGATTACCCACACCATCTTCAAGCACTACTTCTTCGAGGGCATGAAATGGCAAATGTACGGCAGCATCAGCAATGGAAACGCAAGCTTCGTCAATGAGGACAACGGCAAGAAGGACTGCCTCATCCGCACCGTAGATAGCTTCCGCCATCATGGCCCTTGCTACGAAGTAAAGGTAAAGGATCTGTCAAAGCTTCGTTCCGCTGTTTCCGTCGTGCTCGGAATGATGATTAAGGAGCACCACAAGGGCTTGAGCACCGGAGAAAACGACCCCAAGGCGAGCTTCATCAAGAAGTTCAAGCGAAACTTCCTCGAGGTCGGCGTAACCTACGAAGAGCTTCAAAAAGACCCCGATGCAACAAAGTAGCGGGAGCCAACCCACAGCATAATGCAAAAAGCCCCTCGGAGTAATTCGAGGGGCTTTTTGCATCCACGCAACAGATTCGCATAGACACAGAAAGGCCCCGCTCAAAAGAGCGGGGCCTCAGGTCAATTAAGCTGTATGCCTAATCAAACTACCCAAGTATGTTCTTACTTGCGGTTCTTCAGAGCCTGCGGGCCAGCGAAGACGAAGAAGAACAGGAAGGGCAGCAGCAGACCGGTAGCCATCAGCGGCAGAGCGATGGGCATCTTGGACCAACCCTGGATAACAAGCGGGCACACGATGCAGAGAACTGCCAGGAAGGCTGCGATGCACATCATAACGATGAAGGGCACCATACCAGTGTCGTTCGGGTCGTCAGCTGCGGCCTCAGCAGCGAGCTGGTCCATGGTCTTGCCGCCGGTCTCGACGACGAAGAGAATGGAGCAAACTTCTGCCAGAGCGAACGGAATCAGCAGAACCAGAACAACCATGGACCAGTTGGTAGCACCAGCCGGGTCGCCGCCAGCATGGAACATAGCCATGGAAGCGATAGCGCCCAGAACGATGGAGGAGGCGGAGCCGCCGAAGCGAGCGAATGCCTGGCACCATGCAGTACCGGTGTTACGCAGAGCGGTCGGATAGGACTCGGGCATCAGCGGCTGAACAGCGGTGATTGCGTAGTTCAGAGCGAAGCCGAACAGAAGCATCAGCACGTAGCACAGGATCAGGCTGTTGTGGCTGACGAACATGGAGCACAGGATGATGGCGACAGCGCACAGGATCCAGGATGCACACAGGTTCTTCTTACGGCCAATCTTGTCGGAAACGAAACCAACGGTGACGTTAGACAGGATAGCTGCGAAGTTGTTGAAGGTCTGCAGATTAACTGCGTCCTGCTGGGTCCAACCCACACCATTCGGGCCCATCCAGGTCGGAATCCATGCGTTCATACCATAAACGCAGAACTGGCCGACGAAGTAGGTGGTCCAAATAGCAGCGGTAGCAACGATGTACTTCTTGGAGAACAGAACGTTGACGGAGGTCTTAGCCGGACGGGGCGGAACGACCAGGCAATCGGCGGAACGCTCGGTGACGTGACCAGTGGTGGCCTTCTCGATCTGAGCCAGAGCCTCGATAGCCTTCTCCTTCTGGCCGTTGTTAGCGTACCAGTGCGGAGTCTCATGCATCAGGAAGATCAGAGCAATGCCGTAGATAACGGGCAGAGCGCCGATCAGGTAGCAAACACGCCAGTTCTCATTGGCGGTAGCACCGGAAGCCAGAGTGATCTGAGCACCGGTGAAGTCGCCCATGATGCTGCCGGGAGTGTTGCAGATCGGGTTAGCGATCAGACCAGCCAGAACCCAGCCAGCAACCATGAAGGCCATGCCGAAGGTGACGAAGACGCCACGGTTCTTGGAAGGCATGATCTCAGAGAAGCAGGTGGTAACGACCGGAATGCAGGAGCCAACGCCGAAGCCTGCGATCAGACGGAAGGCTGCGAAGAAGCCCAGGTCCTGAGCAAATGCCTGCGGCAGGGTAAAGATACCGTAGAACAGGCATGCGATGATCAGCATCTTCTTACGGCCCATCTTGTCAGACATGATGCCGCCGCAAGCACCGCCAAGAACCATGCCCAGCAGGCCCCAGGTGGTCAGGGAGCCCATTGCAGCGGAGTTAACAACGTAACCCGTGGGAGCAGTGGGGTCAGCAGTGACCATGCCGAAAGAGGCAGCCAGGAACGTATTGGTGGAGTTAACGACCATGAAGTCATAGCCGTCGAAGATGTTGGCCAGGCCCAGGAGAATAAACATCATCCAGGTGTGACCGTTGATTCCGAAGGAGTCAATAACCTCCGAAATCGAGAATTCTTTACGATCGCTCATTTTCCCTCCTATTGGAATTAGTCCATTGTGAGCGAATTACCTTGCGTGCCAAGCGCAAGTGAGAAGTAGCTAAATAAACACGTTGGCACCACATGGTTATACGACCACGCAGTACCAACGAGTTTTATTTTTCCTTCTCCTCCAGCAGCTTTTCCTTCATCTGCTGGCAGATCAGAACAGGCTTACCCTCGTTCAAGCGGTACATGCGGTAACCACAGTTTCCGTATCCACTACAAGCCCTGCAGGTAATGTCCGCAAGATCCAGACCCCCTAAATCCCCTGGGGTGAGCTGCAGATTCTTAATATCAATCTTGGCGGCCATATCTAAATCTTCCGGTTGTCTAATCTCAGGAGATCGTTAGCTACTTGCTAGAAGTAAATTAAGCAGCGGGCGGCTTCGGAGCACCAGGAGCTGCGGGAGCAGCAGGAGCTGCAGCTGCGCCAGCACCGTCACCTGCGAACTGAGCCTTCAGGTTCTCCATGTCCTCGTCAGAGAACGGAGTCTTGCAGAACGGGCACTTCTTCAGGATGGTGTTGCCAACGATCGGCAGCTTCTTTTCGCAATGCGGGCAATAAACGGGCGTCTCAACGCCAGCGGGCCTAAAACACATAATTTACTCCTTCTTGGTCTTACCTCACCGTTGCGAGGCACATATATCAGTAAGCCGAACCTGCTCTTCAGATATGCCCGGAAATCCGAGCACACAACTAGCCCCGCATTGCACGAGGCCTTGTCTTCGATGCCGTGCTCCGCTGGCTTCCGCGATCCCAGACACGAACCTATTAACTAGGTCCGATGCGTCGGCCGCTTCGCCGGCACCACTGATCTCAAGTTGCTTGATCAGCTTAACTGTGGACAACTATAAGCCGTTTACCGAAGAAAGACCATCGACCAGTTGTTACTAATTTGGGTGATATTCGGTCTTTTTTCGCAACAATTCCTTGGTACTACGAGTATTAGAGTTCAACATAATCCCAGTTCAGTGGCTAATACCCTTAAGAGTCGCCGAAAATCCGCAGGAAGCGGCCCAAATGGATTACCAAAGAGCTATTTCGATTCCAGCATTGAATCGAACTTGTCCGGGCTTGAAATACCCGCTTCTACGTCACAACTTACTACCCTATGGAGTATACTGCTGAGATAAATTGGACGTATTAGCGATATTGATTGCGAGTGAGTGTTTTGAATAGTTCAATCGTAGCCAGCAAGGTCAATGAAACCGCCGATCTTAAGCCTGGCGGAACCACTTCCGGGAGCAGCTCTTTCAGCGGATTCTCCATCAGTGGTTTCTGCCTTGTTGCCGCATGGCATTTCCTGGTTGTGTTCGGAGCGATCTTCGACCCTTCGGCTCAAACGGATCTGGGTAGGAGCTTCTCACCCCAGATTGCCATGTACGTCTCCCTAGCTATCTCATATCTTCTCATTGGCTCGTGTGGACCGCTGTATCGCCGCTGGTTCATGGGCGAGTCCAAGAAGGGCATCTACATTACCCTCGCGCTGTTCTTGGTTCTTGGCGTGCTGGGCTTTGGCACCGCGGCATTCAAACCGCCGGTGTCCGACGAAGCAGCGCTTCTTGGATACGTCATCCTCGGTTTTGTAACTGCAATCATGATCTATCCGTGGCTCACCAGCCCGCTGGATAGCGCCAACGGTCTGAGCGTATTTAAAAATATGGCGTTCAACATGGGGCTTGGCAGCGTCATTGCGCTAGCAATAGCTCTACTCCCCCGCCCGTTCCGCTACGTGGCTCTCGCTTTGCTTCCCGCCATCTCCACCCTTCTGTACCTGGTTCATCAGCGCAAGGAAGAAAAGTACGGTCGCAAGTACGACCCCTGGACCGAGGAGATAACCGGAAGCCAGGAGCTCAAGATCAGCGACATGGTCGGTCCGTGCATGTTCTTCTTCCTGTACAGCATCGTCTTCGGCTTCAGCCAGGGCAGCTTCTCTCAGGAAGCTTCGGGCGAAACCTATTGGATTCTCGCTGGAACTTGGCCAATCCTGGGCGCTACGCTATCGGCGGTTGTCCTGATGCTGCTACCTAAGAAGTATCTTGAGCGCTACGGCCTGATGACTATCCAGCAGGCAAGCGTCATCATTATGTCCATCGGCGTGTTCGTGACCATGTTCTTCTCGTTGAACACCATCGACATGCTTCCGGAGCAGGCTTGGATCGGCGAAAACGGAGCACGCGCCCTTACCTTTGCCGGCTTCAACGTATTCGAGTTCGGCTTCATGGTGTTCGCCTTCGCGTGGGCCACGAAGTTCGGAAGCAACCTCATTCCCTTCATCGGCATGAACCGCGGCATGCTGTATGGCGGCATGGCGCTTGGTCTGCTGGCTGGAGTGGCGCTAAAGCACTTCATTGGCGCTGGAGTTGCTTTGTACCTGATCTCCTCCGCCATCATCGTTCTGGCGCTCATGATCTACCTGATGCCCTTTGTTACTGACATCGTCCCCTACGACATGTGGCCTAACGACTCCGTCGGTGAGCTAGATGGCTCTTCCATTGAGCCGGAATATCCCGTGGTCGATGTGACCGAGGAACAGCCCGAAGAGGACGAGGAACCCGTTGACTACTGGCAGCTAGCCGTAGATGAGTTGGCCTTGAAGCACAGCTTGTCCAAACGCGAGCGCGAGGTGTTCACGTACCTAGCTCGCGGTCGAAACGCCGCTTTCATCCAGCAGGAGCTCTACATCTCCATCCACACCGTGAAGACGCATATTGCGAATATCTACCGGAAGCTGGAAGTCCATTCTATCCAAGAGGTCCTGGACATTGTCGAGGACGCCATCCAGAAAAGCATGAACGGATCCAAGTAAAGCAGCCGTACATAGCTTATAAGCCCCTCTGTACGCACCTGCAGAGGGGCTTTCCTACGTCAAGTCACCACATAAAAAGGGAAGGTCCGAAGACCTTCCCTTTCGTCCTATATACGCAGGAACCGGACTACTTGTTCTTACTCATGTAGTCCTTGACCATTTCGTCGGTCACGCCGTACTCGTTCTTGATCTTGTTGTATTCCGTCATGGAACGGGAGAACTTGACGCCTACCTCGCCAATCAGGAACACCACGATCAGAACGATGATGAAGATGAGCATGCTGCCCAGCCAGCTGTGGTCGTTCAGCGGAGTGAACGAGAACAGCGCCCACATGACCACGCCGCCCAGAACAGCCAGCAAAAGCTTGATCAGTCCCTTGCGCTCCTCCTGCTTGTATTCGGCGGCAAGACGGATGTGTTTCAGCGATGCCTGCTTCTGCTTCTGCTTCTTAGCCATGGGCTATTCGGCCTCCTCCACAACGGTGACCTCAGCGGTCTTGACCAGCCAGCGGATGACCATGTTCTGGCGGCACATCTTGCGCAGCTCGGAAACGTGGTTGGACTCCTGCCAGCTCTTCAGGGTCTCCTCGGGGTTGTCGGTACCCTGCAGCAGGTCCTCGACGTCCTTGTCAGTGACCTCCCAGCCCTGATGCTTGAACATAGCCTCCAGAGCACAGTCGCGCACGGCGCGGTTCAGGGCCTCAGCCTGGATGTTTTCCTTCAGCTCCTCACGCTGCACGTCGTTGCGGAGGATCCAATCCTGCAGGCTGGTGCCTTCCTTGTCCAGGTTAGCGACCATTTCACGACCCACGTCCTGGCGGATGAAGTCGACGTAGTACTCCGGAACCGGACCATCGATGCGCTTGATGAGGGCATCGACCACGCGCTCCTCCATGAGCTGCGGCAGGTAACGGTTCTTGTCGTTGTTCAGGGCGTTCTTAACCTGCTCGGTCAGCGCATGAACGTCCTCAGCACCCAGCTTCTGGGCGAAAGCATCGTCAAGCTCCGGAACGATGCACTTGCGGAAGCTCATGACCTCCACGTTGGCATGCAGATTGCCATCACCGAACTCGGGACGGTTCATTTCGCCCTCAACCTTGAAGTCGAAGGACAGGGTCATGCCCTTGGTAGCGCCGATGATGTGCTCATCGAAGCTGGCCGGCATGGTGCCCTTGCCCAGACCAACCAGACGATCAACCTCGGTCAGGCCGGAGATGCGGCCGCCCTCGGCGGTGGTGATGGTCACGTTCAGCATGGCGTAGTCGCCCATCTCAGCTGCGTGGGACTCGTCAGTGATGTCCTCGAAGGTGTGATAGTAGTCACGCAGGTTGTCGATGTGACGGTTGATCTCGGCCTCAGTGGCCTCATCGGGCGGCATTTCAATGGAGACCGGCTCGTAATCGGTGAGCTCCATGACCGGCGGAACCTTGCCGGAAACGGAGAAGCTGAAGGGCTTGCCGTCCTCCATGACGGTGCTCACGTTGAACTCCGGCTCCTCGATGAACAGGATGTCGGCGTCGTCGATGCACTTGAATGCCAGGGAGTTGATCAGCTTCTCTGCTGCGCCGCCCATGAATGCCTCATGGCCGCCCACGCCCTGCTCGATGACCTTGCGGGGCGCCTTGCCCTTGCGGAAGCCCGGGACCTCCAGGTTGGACAGGTCCTTCAGGTAAAGCTTGATGTACTCGTCGACCTCTTCTGCGGACGCAACCAGCGTCAGGTCGATCTCACGCGCCTGACCGTCGTCCTCGAAATTAGTCTTCGTGATTTCCATGTAATCCTCCTCATAAGCACAGACAGAACGCGGCTCCCGCGCGGGAGCCTCTGCCATATAGCATGTTGTGCCGTTAGATTGTAACGCAGCCGCCCAAACGGCGCGTACCCCATAGAGTACCAAAAGCGGCGTTAAAGCGCATTATTCAAGGGATTACGAGGTTATTCGACCATGTGGCCTTCGCACTCTTCCATGGCTTCGGCAATCGCGGCCTGAATCTGAGCCATGGGCATGGAGTCCCATACGTGTATCAGCGTGATGCCATGCTTGGCGCAACAACGGGAAAGGTGCAGGCTGTTGGAGTTATAGGTTTCGAACTCCTCGTCCTCCTCATAGGCCTGGCGATCGTTCCACGCCTCGGCGTTTGCCTGGACGGCCAAGCCCAGCTCCGGGAACACGAAGTCGATGGGCAGGCTCAGGGCGCACCAGCGGGACTGGGCCAAGCTGTGGTCGGCGCGCACCATCTTGACGCCGGGGTACTCCTGCAGGATCCACGCGGCAATCTGGTCCTTCCACTTGGCAGCCTGCATATCGGCGGTTTCGCCCTGAACGCGAGCTCGGTCGGCAAGGCGGTCCTTGTAGTGGAGTCGGTCGAGCTCCTTCTGAATCTGGGCATCGCTGGCGGGACGGGTCATGAAGTAGGCCACCGTGAAGCCGATAGCCAAGGAGATGGCATAGGCGCCCATAAGGTAGAAGTCGTTGTTGGCCGTGCGCAGGTCGGCGATGGTCGGGGGCATGAGCCCCATGTTGCTCAGGACGATGATGCCCGCGAAGAGCATCACGCCTATGAGCAGGCCCGTGCCGAACAGCTGCCGCGGGTTGAAGGAGCGCATGCGGGCGAAGGCCTGCACCTCCGCGTTGGTCAGAATGGTGTGGTCGATTTCAATCATGAGGGCTTCCTCCGTGACGGGCCGTTCGGTGCGTCGGGTTTTAGACGCGCTGAACAGCATACCCAAAAGACCGGGCCGAACACGCGGCAATCTGCGGTTTACCGCGGGTTTTGCACGCATTGCGCTACCATGGGACCAAGAACAGCAGGGCGAAAGGAAACCCATGGACTACGCGTACGACCTCCAGCATGAAGCAGCGCAGAACCTGGCCGACTATAAGCAGGTCGAGCCCCAGAGCATATGGGTTCCCAGCGCCAACGGCAAGGACCAGCTCCACGTCATGGTCTGGAGGCCGCTCGATCAGCCCCGGGCCGTGGTGCAGCTGGTCCACGGCATGGCGGAGCACATAGCGCGCTACGCAGACTTCGCCAGCTGCCTGGCCTGCAACGGGTACGCCGTGGTTGGCCACGACCAGCTAGGCCACGGCCGCTCCTGTGCGGAGGGCCAGCAGAAGGGACACCTGACCCTGGCCAACGGCGTGAATCTGCTGCTGGAGGACGTAAAGCGGGTCGGGGATTTCGCCCAGCGGGAATTCAACCATGCTCCCCTGGTGCTGCTGGGGCATTCCATGGGCAGCTTCACGGCGCGTTGCTACGCGGCGGAACACGGCGACGACCTTGCGGCGGTTATCCTGAGCGGCACCGGCAATCCCCCGCTGGCCGCTAGCAAGGGAGGCAACCTGCTGTGCAAGCTTCTAGGTGCTCTCCGGGGCGAAACCCACCGCTCCAAGCTGGTGGACTCCCTGGCGACTGGGGGCTACAACAAGTCAATCGCCACGCCGCGCACGCCCTTCGACTGGCTGAGCTACTACGCCGCCAACGTGGACGCCTACGTGGAGGACCCCGACTGCGGCTTCATGTTCAGCGTAGGCGGATACGCAGCCCTGACGGAGCTGACGGCGCGGGCGGCCCAGCCTGCAACGGCGCGCCGCTACCCCACCGACCTGCCCATGCTGCTGATCAGCGGCGAAGACGATCCCGTCGGCGGCACCAAGGCCGACCAGGTCAAGGCAGCGCACAAGCTGATCAGCGGGGCGAAACAGGGCCGCTGCGACCTGCGCATATTCCCGTACATGCGCCACGAGATCCTGAACGAGCGGGAGAATCGCGCCGTATACGCCTTCGTCCTGGAGTGGCTGAACGACGTGCTGGCCGACTAACCCGCCAGGCAGGGAGCCGACGGGGACCGAAAGAGCCTGACGAGGGAGGCTAGAGGACCGAGAGCAGATCCCACGGCGTCACCAGGCCCTGCAGCGGCTCGGTGGCCTTGCCGGTGCTGGTCACCAGGGCAACGCTCAGGCGATCGGCCTTGCGGAAGGCTGACTCGGCGCGGTCGATCAGGTCGTCAACCAGCATGGTGCGCTTCACGAACAGCACCCGCTCCCCTTCCCGCCCGTCAAGGGCAAGATCCTCGGCCACATCAGATACCAGCAGGTCCTGGCTCAAGTCCAGGGAACCCCTGCGCGCCAGGTAGTCGAACAGAAAGCCTTCGGTGAACACGCCCTGGACCACGTCGTTGCCGTCAAGCACCGGCACGGTGGAAAATCCCCGCTCATGCATGACCGACACCACCTCCCGCACCGGGGTCTGCAGGGTCGCGGCGAACACATCGGCCCGCTTCACGCACACGTCCGCCACCCGTGGGCGGCTCAGGACCACGTTGGTCAGCTCCGTTACGAAGGACACCAGCTGGCCGGAGGGCTCCACGGCAGGAGCGCCGCCCACCATGGCGTCATGCTGCAGCAGGTTGCGCACGTTCTGGGCGCACCGGATGGAGTCCACGTGCTTCTTGAACCGCTGCTGAGTGCACAGGAAATGGGACACCGAATCGCCGTTTTCCAGCCCGTAGGATTCCCGCACCGCCGCCTCGAGCTTCTTGTAGGCGGCTATGAACGTCTGCGCGTTTGACATGCTTGACCTTCCTTTCGTCCTGCCGAACATGGTAGCAGAAGGGGCGAAGGTGCCGCATATGCAGGGAATTTGTTCAGGTTGCACCTTGCGTTCAATCCAGTTGAACATATAATTCATCTGAACGAAACGAAGGGACCGCTATGTCTATCAACCGTAACGAATTCACCCTGCTGCTGGCCGCCAAGCGCCGCCCGGCGGCCACCCAGCGCCAACTTGCCGCGGAATCCGGGCTTTCCCTGGGCACCGTCAACGGCCTGGTCAAGGACCTGCAGGTCAAGGGACTGTTGGAGGAAGGCCGCATCACCGCCAAGGGCATGGCCGAGCTGAAGCCCTACCAGGTGGACAACGCGGTGATCATGGCGGCCGGCCTTTCCAGCCGCTTCGCCCCGGTTTCCTACGAGCGCCCCAAGGGCCTGCTGACCGTGCGCGGCGAAGTGCTGATCGAGCGCCAGATTCGCCAGCTGCAGGAAGCCGGCGTACCTGAGATCATGGTGGTCGTGGGTTACAAGAAGGAACAGTTCTTCTACCTGGAGGAAAAGTTCGGCGTGCAGATCGTGGTGAACCACCAGTTCGCCAGCCGCAACAACAACTCCACCCTGATGATGGTCCGGGAGATGCTGGGCAACACCTACATCTGCTCGTCGGACGACTACTTCACCACGAACCCCTTCGAGCCCTACGTGTGGCAGGCCTACTACTCCGCCGAGTACTCGGAGGGCTACACCAAGGAGTGGTGCATTTCCACAGGCCGCCGTGATCGCATCGAGTCCGTGACCATCGGCGGCTCCGACGCCTGGTTCATGACCGGCCACGCCTACTTCGACCGCCAGTTCAGCCAAGCTTTCGCCCAGATCCTGGTGGACGTGTACGACGACCCCCGCACGGAGGGCAAGCTGTGGGAGGAAATCTACCTGGACCACGTCGACCGCCTGGACATGGAGATCCGCCGCTACGAGCCCGGCGTCATCTACGAGTTCGACACCCTGGACGAGCTGCGGGAGTTCGACCCGCTGTTCCTGCAGAACCTTGATTCGGACATCTTCGACAACATGGTCCAGGTTCTGGGCTGCTCGAAGGACGAAATCCACGACGTGTATCCGCTGAAGAAGGGCCTGACCAACCTGAGCTGCCACTTTGCCACCAACGACGGCGAGTACGTGTACCGCCACCCGGGAATTGGCACCGACAAGATGATCGACCGCTCCGCCGAGATGGCCGCCCTGGCCCTGGCCAAGAAAACCGGCATAGACAACACCTTCATCTACGGCGATCCCCAGAAAGGCTGGAAGATCAGCCTGTTCCTGAAAGGCGCCCGCGAGCTCGACCCCCACGACCCGGCCCAGCTGGACCGCGCCATGAAGCTGGCGCGCAAGCTGCACGACCAGGACCTGGTGCTGGACCGCACCTTCGACTACTTCCAAGAAAGCAAGAAGTACGAGGCGCTGCTGCGGGAGAAGGGCCAGATCGAGGTTCCCGACTACGCCAGCATGGCCGCCCAGGCCGCCCGCTTGGACGCCCACGTGAAGGCCGACGATGCCCGCGTCTGCCTGACCCACAACGATTTCTTCAACCTGAACCTGCTCATCGACCAGGACGACGTGCTGAACCTGATCGACTGGGAGTACGCCGGCATGTCCGACTACGCCAGCGACTTCGGCACCTTCGTGGTCACCTGCATGCTGGAGCCCCAGGAGGCCGAGCACGCCCTGACCTGCTACTTCGATCGCACGCCCACGCCCCAGGAGCATCGCCACAACATGGCCCACGTGGCCCTGGCCGGCTGGTGCTGGTACGTGTGGGCCCTGCAGAAGGAGTCCGAGGGCGACTACGTGGGCGACTGGATGTACACCTACTACCGCTACGCCAAGCAGTACCTGGCCCTGGCGCTGGCAGAGTATGAGGACTAAGCCTCCGTAGCCTAGAGCACCTTGGTGAGCACCAGCGCCGCAATGACGAACACCACGGCCGCGGCAAAGGGAATGATCACAAAGATGGGAGGACCCTTTCGCTGGGGCTTCTGCTGGTCCAGGACCTGGGTCATGAAGCGCTCGGCGCACAGGACGACCTTTTCGCCCTTGTACATGACGGGGCTTTCCTTGCTGCAGGAAGGCTTGCAGTTATGGCAGGCTACGGTGGTGAAGGGCACGTCGCCCAAGTCGGCGTCGGTCAGCACGGGAAGGCCGGAATCTGAGGCCATGGGTACTCCTATCGGTCGTTTCTTTCGTCCTCCAGCATACCAATGTTGGGCGAAGGGATAGCCGGCGAATTGCCGTGCGGCAGCGGCCCGTGCTATGGTGCAGGAGAATCGGAATGCGTCATCTACCAAGGGATTCCATGGGAAAGAACATCATAACCGCCGTCACGCTGGTGGCCGGAGGCACGCTGGCCGTACTGAACTCGACTATCCTGACGCCCATCTTGCCGGTCATCATGGCGGAAATGGAGGTGTCCGCCACCACCGTGCAGTGGCTGGCGTCGCTGTTCATGCTGGTCAACGCCGTGGTGGTGCCCGTGACCGCCTACGTGATGGGTCGCTTCGACGTGCGCACGCTGTTCGGTGCGTCCATGGTGATCCTGGCGGCCGGCAGCCTGGTGTGCCTGTGGTCCCCCGGCTTCGGGACGCTGCTGGCGGGCCGCGCGGTGCAGGCGGTCAGCTCGGGCATCCTCATGCCGTTGATCATCACCGTGCTCATGCTGCTGTTCCCGCCGGAAAAGCGCGGCACGGTCATGGGCGTGTACCTGCTGGCAGTATCGGTTTCCCCCGCGGTGGGCCCCGTGCTGGTGGGCATGTTCGCCGACACCATTGGCTGGCGCATGGTCTTCGCCATCACCGCCGGCCTGGCCCTGGTGCTGCTGGCGGCCGGAAGCCTGCTGCTGGACCGTAGCACCTCCGGCAAGCCCTGCACCCTGGACACGGCCAGCGTGGTGCTGTCCGCCGTTCCCCTGCTGTGCCTGCTGTACGGCTTCAGCAGCATCAGCAGCGGCAACCTGGCGCTGGTGGCCGCCCTGGTGGTCGTGGGCATTGGCGGGTTGGCGCTGTTCGTGGGCAAGCAGCTGCGCATGGAGGTCCCCTACCTGGACGTGCGCGTGCTTGGCGTGCATCGGTACGCCGTGGGCACCGCCCTGGGCGCCCTGGCGAACGCGGTGCTCACAGCCATCACCGTGGTACTGCCCCTGTTCCTGCAGAACGCCTGCGGTGCCACGCCCACGGAAAGCGGCCTGGCCGTGGCGCCCATCGCCGCCGGCGCAGCGATCGTCAGCGTGGTAGCAGGCCGGCTGTTCGACGTGTTCGGCGCGCGGGTTTCCGCCCTGGCGGGCACCGTGCTCATGGCGGGCGCAACCGCCGCCATGCTGTTCGTGAACCTGGACACTCCCCTGCTGGTCACCAGCCTCCTGGCAGCCCTGGTGGGCATGGGCTGCATGGCCACCAACGTCCCCATGAACACCTACGCCATCAACGCCCTGCCCAACGACCTGATCAGCCACGGCAATGCGGTGGGCTCCACCCTGCGCCAGGTGGCATCGTCCCTGGGAACCGCCTTGGCGGTAACCATCATGACCGTCGGCAGCGCCCTGTGCGGCAGCGGCAATGCCGCCCAGGTGGTGCTGGCCGGCGCCATGGCCGCCTTCGCCTTCAACTTCGTCCTGGCGGCAGCCTCCCTGGCCCTGGCCGTGTTCGGCGTGAGGAAACAACGGTAGTTTTCGCCCCGTTCAGAGATACTTACGTTCAAGTTAGCTATACTGTTCAACAGTTCTGAACATTGTTGGCAATCTGAACGCTGGAGGCGTCATGGACCCGAAAGTACACGCGCTGCGAGAAGAGCGGCGCCGCAAGTTCTTCATCCGAGGAGTGGCCTTTGCCGTGGCCTCGGGCATCTGCTACGGACTCTACACCGGCTTCCTGACCCTGGCGGAAACCCAGGGCGTGTGGGGCCAGTGGTTTGCCGGGGAACCCTGGGGCGAAGGAAACGCCGCCCTTGACGCGTTCCTGGTGACCTTTGCCCTGGCTGCGCTGGCCGCAGGCATCAACGACGTCTTCAGCGGCATCTGGTCCCTGGCTGTTTGCGCCAAGAACCGCCAGCTGGGAGACCTGTGGAAGACCATGAAGACCAAGCCGGGCCGCATCATGATGCTGTGCGCGGCCATCGGCGGGCCGTTCGCCACCATCGCCTATATCGTGGGTCTGAACGCGGCCACCGCGGCGGGCAACCCCGGCGTGATCGTACCCATTGCCGCGCTGAACTGCGCTATAGGCGCCATCCTGGGCAGCGTGCTCTTCAAGCAGCACCTGCGGCCCCATATGGTGGCGGGCATTGTCATCTGCCTGCTGGCCGGCGCCCTGATCGGCGGCACCAGCTTTGCCGCCATCGGCCCCGAGGCGCTGCTGGGCTGCCTGTTCGCGTTCCTGGCGGCCTTCGGCTGGGGCTTCGAGGGCTGCGTGGCGGGCTTCGGCACCTGCCTGATTGACTACCGCATTGGCATTGCCATCCGCCAGGTCACCGCGGGCCTGCTGGAGCTGCTGGTCATGTTCCCCCTGCTGGTGGTGGTCGGCGGCGGCGCCAGCACCCTGGGCGCCATCACCGGCGCGGCCCTGGGCA
Source organism: Coriobacteriia bacterium (assembly GCA_030526515.1). Taxonomy (GTDB): domain Bacteria; phylum Actinomycetota; class Coriobacteriia; order Coriobacteriales; family Eggerthellaceae; genus SUG1186. The sequence goes on along the minus strand of JAUNCQ010000006.1, from coordinate 11,197 downwards.
GCCCGGCGCTGCTGATCTTCCTGGTATCCGGATTCTTCGCCATGCCCGCCTATTCATTCTGGTACAAGGGCAACTCCATGTGCGGCGCCGCCCTGGGCATGGCCTGCAACGGCATGTACGCCTTCTGGGGCCCGTTCTTCATCTGGATCATCCTGGGCGTCCTGAACATAGGCGGCATGGCAGCCGACTACCCGCCCCTGACCTCAGCCCAGTGGATAGGTACGCTGATCATGGTGGCAGGCATCTTCTGCATCGCAATGGACCCCGCCCAGCTGCTCAAGCGCGGCTCCGACCAGCCCGTGAAGGAGGGCGAATAGCATGGCAAACGACCTGATGCCCCTGTACTACGCCATCATCAAGCACTTCCAGACCGTTGACCGGGACTGCGCCGACGGCGTCATTGCGGCCCTGGAGCCCCAGTACGGCTCCTACAAGCTGCTGAACCCCAAGGACGTTGACGAGGCCCTGGCAACTGCCCGGGAAAACGGCCTGCTGGAGGAGGTCCACTGCGACCTGGGTACCCAAGGCCAGCTGCGCATCCACTACGCCATGACCGAGTTCGGCGCGGACATGACGGAGCGCTACATAGGCCGCTACCACAACTAGCAAGCAGCAGGGGGCGAAAGACCCGCTCGCGCATCTTTCGCCCCCTGCTTGATTCGCCCCAAGACGCAGAAAGTCCCCGGCCCGCTCACTCAATCGGACCAGGGGCTCATTGTTCCTTGCGGACAGCTGCCTCTCCTACGGACAGCTACGTCCTAGGGATGAGCGGTGCGAGCGCCCTTCATGCCCAGCGGCATGCCCAGCGTGATGCTGGAGGACTGCAGGATGGTGCTGCGACGAGCGCCGTTGTTCATGCGACGCGGAGCAGTGCCATAGCCCTTAGCGGTGTGAGCGGCAATAGCCACCATGTCCTTCACGGCAGCGCCAGTAGAAGCGTTGATAGCCTCAGCCTGGGTGCCCTCGCCGAACGGATTGGCCTCGTTGTAGCTTACAGAGTTGTCCATGGGAACCTCTTTCCTTGCGACTCCCCCTAAGTCGCTATTTGGTGTACATGTACATGAGTAGTACTAGGGGTACTACTGCATTGTAGCGCAAATTTGCCAAACATGTATCGAATGCGTCAACACCATGTGCAAAATCCGCCGTTCAGAGGCGGAAATGCACCTGCCTCTAGTCTTATGCGTATGAGGGTCCCGGCCTGCTCGGATACGGCGCATCAGGACGAAACATGCTAGAGTTTCCCCAACCCGACCCAACAGGAGGACCCATGGAGCCTACGATCCGAACCGTCACCAAGGAGCAGTTCGACCAGGCCTGCGCCACCCACCAGCACACCTACTTCTTCGGGAACCTTGCCAAGCCCCAGGAGCAGTTCGCCTGCCACCCCGGTCCCTTCGAACTGGGCATGGGCTCCTACCCGCAGTTCACCTTCGAGGCTCCCCACGTCCACGCGGCGAACCAGGAGTTCAACTATGTCCTGGAGGGTGCCGTGAAGGTGGTGAACCTGGAAACCGGCCAAGAGCACATGTTCAAGCCCGGCGACCTGTTCAGCTACGACCCCGGCGTCCGCCATCTGTCCAAGAACCTGCCGGGCACCCGGGTGCTGTTCTTCAAGTCGCCCGGCGGCAACGACAAGGAGCTGCTTCCCCTTTCGCCCGCAATCGAAGCATGGGGCAGCAGCTGGGATGCGCCCTGGGACGGAAGCCGGGCCTAGCAATCGCCCAATGTGACGACCCCATGGATTCCCGCCTCCCAGGGAACTCCCCTATTCACAACGCCGTCCATCACGCGTATGTTGGGGTCATGGACGAAAGAAACGCACATACTGAACCCGAGCCGACCGAGCAGCCTCAGCCGCCCCGATACACCTACGCCGACTGCCTGCAGGGTCGCGTCAAGCCGCCTGCACCGGGCGCGCCGGGCAAGATGCTCTTCACCTTCCTGATGGTGGGCGGCATGGTCACGTTCATGGTGACCTTCAACGGCCTGCGCCATGCCGACTGGAACCTGCTGTGGTTCCTGACCCACAACCTGTGGATGTACCCGGTGATCATGGCAATTGGCCTACTGGTCCGCATGAAGGTGGGTGACGCCATAGTCGGCGCCATCGCCCCGCGCCTCATCGACGGGCGGATCACGGGCTTTCCCAAGAACCTGGCCATGACGGTGCTGAACGTGACGGCCATGTGCCCGATCATGTGCGGCATAGTCACCTTTCTGCTGAACGGCCCCGACGGCTTCCTCCTGCAGTACGCGACCGCCGTGCCCATCAGCTTCGCGGTGGCATGCCTGGTGAACCTGCTGGTGGTGGGACCCGCCGTCAAGCTGCTGCACGCGCAGGTGATCACGTCAGCCCAAGGCATCAACCTGCTGCTGGCCATAGAGAAGAACCTGCGCGTGGTGGCCGCCTTCTTCGGGGACTAGCGCTCGATCAGCCCCTGCTCATAGGGCAGGTCGCACTTGGGCGCGCTCAGCGGGCAGCGCTTGCGGCACAGATAGCAGATGTCGCCGTCCTGCTGGCCGTCCGCACCGGACCAGCCGCCTCCAGCTTCCCTGCCGCCCTGGCTCCCCTGGCCGCCGCGGCCGTCGCCAGGGTCACGCCGCTGGCCGTCCTCTCCCCACTCGGGACGCTCACCCTGGTCCCTCCAGCCACGACCACCCGGCCCACGGTCGGATTCGCCCTGACCCTGGTCGCTGGAGCCCTCGGGCCCGCCGAAGGGAGGCATGCCCTGGCTTTCGCCCTGAGAACCGCCCCTGTCCTGGCCGAAAAAGCCGCCCTTGCCCCGGCCCTTCCCAGGACCCACCGAGTTCAGCACCCCGAAGCAGGTAACGCACAACGCCACGGCACCCAGGCCCGCCGCCGCATTGGCGCAATTGGAGATGACCGTACGCCGCTCCGGGTTGTACGGCACGTGGAGCCACTTTGCCAGCACCTGCCAGTGCATGACCAGATGCACCAGTACCAGAGCGCTCAGGCCGTAGGAGGTGACCACGTGCATGGTGTACCAGGTCGGATACGTCAGCAGACTGGTCAGGCCATCGTTCAGCCCGCCCAGCAGGCGGCTGATAGCCACCGAGCTCAAAACCAGCAGCACGGTCACCACCGCCAGCACTGCCGCCATGGTACCCAGCATCACGTTACGTCGAACCACCTGCCGCTTGGACAGGCTCTGGGCCATGCTGCGAATCCAGGTGGCCGAAAGCGCCAGATGCCCGGCAATGCACAGGCAGAACACCAGGCCCAGCACCTCGTGGAGGGCGTTACCGGTCAGCGAATAGAGCATCTCCACCACCAGCAGAACCGTCAGCACCACGTCAAGGACCAGGCGCATCGTCTTCTTATCCATAGCAGCTCCCATCAAGCCGATTATTCTCACAATCACATCATAGGGCCCGTTCCTGAAATCCACCTGAAAGGCTCCGCCCAGCGGCAGGCGTTATAATCAGGGGACGAAAATTCCCTCCGGGCACCGCCCGGCTACCCAGCAAGGAGTCTTCATGAGCTACATAGTCGGCATCTGCGGCGGATCCGGTTCCGGCAAGACCACCCTGTCCGAGCTGCTCCTGGAGCGCCTGAGGGCAGCTGGCACCACCGCCAGCCTGATCAGCTTCGACAACTACTACAAGCACACCCCCGGCATGACCCCCGAGCAACGGGCCGCCTACAACTTCGACGAGCCCGCCGCCCTGGACGGGCACCTGCTGGCCCGCGACCTGCTCCTGCTCAAGGACGGCCAGCCGGCCTTCGTCCCGGAGTACGACTTCTCCACCCAGACCCGCCGCCCCGAACCGCTGCGCGTGGATCCCGCGGACGTTATCCTGGTGGAGGGCATCCTGATCTACGCAGTCCCCGAGGTACGGCAGGCCCTGGACCTTTCCCTGTACGTGGACGCCCCCGCCGACGTACGCTCCCTGCGCCGCTTCGTGCGGGACATCGAGGAGCGCGGCCACACGCCCCAGTCCGCCGCGGCCCTGTACCTGAACACCGCCCGAGAAGCCCACGACCGCTACGTGGAGCCTCACAAGGCCACGTCGGACCTGATCATCCCGAACGTTTTCAAGGAAGCCACGTTGAACCTGCTGGTCACCGGCATCATCGCAAACGCCCGTTAAATCAAATGGGGCGAAAGGGAAGCAGCTCCCTTTCGCCCCATTGCTTATATATATGCGCAGACGCGGCTACTTCAGCAGCGCCGCCAGCTCCTCCACGCCCTGGCCCTTCAGCGCCGAGCAGGCAACCACCGGCACGCCCGGGTTCAGACCTTCCACGTCAGCGCAGAACTGCTCCACGCTGAAGTTGGTATAGGGCGCCAGGTCGACCTTGTTCAGCACCACCACGTCAGCGGTCTGGAACATGAGCGGGTACTTGGTGGGCTTGTCGTTGCCCTCGGTCACGGAGCTCACGCCCACCCGCAGGTGCTCGCCCAGCAGGAACTCGGAGGTGCACACCAGGTTGCCCACGTTGTCGATCACCACGGTCTTCACGCCCGTCAGGTCAAGGGCGTCCAGGGCCTTGCGCACGGCGTCGGCCTCCAGATGGCAGGCGCCCTGGGTGTTGATCTGCACCGACTGGACTCCCAGCGCCTTCATGCGCAGGGCATCCTGGGCCGTGTACAGATCGCCTTCGATCACCGCCAGCTCGCTGGGAGCGAAGTGCCCGCCGTTGACCAGGGCCTCCATGAGGGTGGTCTTGCCGGAGCCCGGAGACCCCAGCAGGTTCACCATGCGGATTCCGCGCTCCGTCAGGCCCGCCTGAACCTCAGCCGCAATGCGGTTGTTGCGGTCCAGCACGCTCACGTTCACGTCGATGGACTTCACGCTACTCCCCCTCTATGGTGCGCACGTACATCTGAGACACGCCGGTCAGGGTTTCGTCCCGTTCCACGGAAATCCAGGCGCCCTCCATGCAGGTGCCTTCCTGGGCCACGTGGAAGTAGAAGTTCAGCTCCTGCTCGTTCAGGCAGGAATGGGGACCCGCGGCCACCACGATGCGCTCGATGCGGGTCAGCTCGTTCTGCTCCGCAACGCGCAGGGCAATGTCCATGACCTCCCGGCAAACAGCTCCTTCATGCATGGCTTAGCGCTTCTTCTTGGTCATGGCGTACACGTGGCGCTCGTTGGGCACCATGCGCTGCACGCCGAAGGCGCACTGGACCACGCACTGGCCGCAGCCCACGCACTGGTCGAAGGTGAAGTCCAGCTTCTTGGTGGCCTTGTTGTAGCTGATGGCGTCGGCGGGGCAGAACTCGCTGCACTTGCCGCAGCCGGTGCAGGCGTCCATGTCCACGATCTCGGGCACGTTGTAGGCCTTCACCTGGACCTTGGACAGATAGCCCTCCTGATAGCCGCCGTACAGCAGGCAGCAGTCCTTGCAGCAGTTGCAGATGCACAGCTCGTCATGGTCGGCGTTGCCGGCATAGTGGAAGGTGGTGTGGATGCAGCCCTTGCGCTCGAACTCCTTCATGAGCTCCACGGCGTCTTCGTAGGAGATGGCGTCTGCAACGCCGGAGTTGATCAGCTGGGTGGCGATGTTGCCCACGGGCATGCAGCTCTGCAGCGGGATGTCCACGTCGCAGTTGCCGTCGCCGTTGACCTCCTTGTGGTTGCGGCAGATGCAGTTCATGACCGCGATCTTGTCCTTGTTGCGGTCAAGGATCTCAAAGGCGGTGCCCTTGGGGAGCACGGTCTGCTCGCTGGTCAGCGGCTCGTCCACGGCAATGGCCTTCTTGGACCTGCGAGCCGGGGTGATAGAGGTCAGTGAACCCATGCGGGAAGCGCCGGCGGCCTTGATCTCCAGACCCTCCTTATCGAACTTCTTGCGGATGGGGCCCACGTTCAGGGTCTTCAGCAGCTTCCAGAAGTCCATGAAGCTCTCCATGATGGCGACGCGCTTTTCCGTGCGCGGGCCGGAGGTGCACAGCTCGATCCAACCGGGGAAGATGGAAGCCAGCTCGTAGGTATCGTTGCTGCGCTCGCACGGAACCATGAAGCTCATGATCATGATCTCGTCCCACAGCTCGTCCCAGGTGCGCTTGGTGCTGATCTCACCCGTGGCGCGCATGGTCTGGTACAGCTCCTCCAGGTTCTGCTTGGTATGGCCGGTGGTACCCACGCGCAGCAGGTAGTTCAGGATGTCCTCGTCCATGCCCAGCTCGAAGCAGCGGATGATCGGACCCATGGGAGGAATCTCCACGGCCGTCATCTGGTTCATCATTCCGATCAGTCGCTTGACCTTCTTCTTGTCCAGAGCCATTCGGCGTTCCTTTCGCTCAGCAGGTGCAGCATTGCAGCATCGCATGTTTAACATTCGGTCTGCGGTATCCTAACATAAGATGTTCGACATTCGATGAGGCAATTTCGCCCCTTAGATTGGCCTATTTCGCCCGCCCAGAAAATGAGTCATAATATCCCCAGACCACAACGGGAATCCCGTGACAGCGGAAAGGAGTGCCCATGACGAAAAAAACCTTCGCCCCTTCACAGGACCTTCAGAACCTGCTGGAGTTCCGCTGCCCCCGCTTTGCGGAGCTGCCCGACATGGGCCTGTACCTGGAGCAGACCCTGGAGGTGATCAACCGGGCCCTGGAGCCCGTGCTGGCCGAGCCGCTGACCAAGCCCATGATGAGCAACTACGTCAAGAAGGGCGTGGTGCCGGCTCCGGTGAAGAAGCGCTACTACCGGGACCACCTGTGCTACGCCATTGCCATGGCGCTGATGAAGTCCGTGTTCACCGTGGACCAGGTAGCCGGCCTGTACGCGGTGCAGCAGAGCACCTATCCGCTGCAGGTGGCCTACGACTTCCTGTGCGCGGAGTATGAAAACGCCCTGCATGAGGCGTTCGCCTTCACCGGACAGCCCCTGCCCACCGTGGAAACCCGTCTCACCGAGCAGACCGTGCTGGTACGCGCCATGGTGCTGGCGGCTACCAACCACGTGTTCGTGACCCACGCGCTTCGCCAGTAGGCACCCCCAACCCATTAGACAACGTTAAACGCACGACGGCCCGCGGGAGATGCCCAGCGGGCCGTCGTCGTATTCGCGTCGGTTCCTTAGCGACCCAGGCTCTTTGCCAGGGCTTGCAGGACCTCGTCCATCACAATGGGCTTGGACAGGTGGCCGTTCATGCCGGCTTCATAGGACGCCTGCACGTCCTCGGCGAAGGCGTTGGCCGTCATGGCAATGATCGGCACCTGCGCACCGTCAGGGCGACCGGCCAGCGCACGGATGGCACGAGCGGCATCGTAGCCGTTTTGGCCCGGCATCATCACATCCATCAGCACCACGTCGTAGGTACCCGCGGGCTCCTGGCAGAACAGCTCCACCACTCGGTCGCCGTCCACGGCGCGGGTCACCTTCAGGCCCGCCTCCTCCAACTGGATGGTGGCGATCTCTGCATTCAGGTCGTTGTCCTCCGCCAGCAGCACGTGAACGCCGGCAAGGCCAGAGGCATCCACATGAACGGGGCCGCCAGGCATCAGGTCCTCAGAGCATCGCTCGAAGGGCAGCTCCACGGTGAAGGTGGTGCCTACGTCCTTGGCGCTCTCCACGGCAATGGAACCGCCCATCATGTCCACGTAGCGCTTGGCAATGGCCATGCCCAGGCCGGTGCCGGTGTAGTTGGTGCGGGCTCCGTCGCTTTCCTGGGCGAACTCGTCGAACACGTGCTCCAGGAACTCGGGGGTCATGCCAATGCCCGTGTCGGCAATGCGGAAGCGGGCCATGACCTTGTTTTCGCCCAGATCACGATACGCCACGGAGAAGGTGACCGTGCCGCCGTCGGGAGTGAACTTCACGGCGTTGCTGACGATGTTCACCAGCACGTCGCGGACACGCTGGCCGTCGGCCAGCACATGCAGGCCGTGGCTCACCTGGTCGCGCTCCACCAGCAGGTTCAGGTCCCTGCCGGCCGTGAAGCCCTGGGCGATGCTGAGCACGGTATCCGTAAGAGCGCCCAGGTCACTGGGTACCAGGTGCACCTCGGTCTTGCCGCTTTCGATGCGGCTGATATCCAGCACGTCGTTGATCAGGGACAGCAGATGCTCGGAGCTTTGCTTGATCTTGCCCAGGCAGCTTTCCACCTGGGGCTGCGGGTCACGGCTCAGGGCAATGTCCGTGTAGCCGATGATGGCGTTCATGGGCGTGCGGATGTCGTGGCTCATGTTGTTCAGGAAGCGGGTCTTGGCAACGCTGGCGGCCTCGGCCTCGTCCAAGGCAACCGCCAGCTTCCTGCGGGACGTGTACAGGCGGTGGGTCATCAGGACCAGCAGCAGGATAACGGCCAGGGCAACCACGATCAGCACCGGAGCGGCCTCCTTCAGGGCACGCTGCAGGCTGACCCCTTCGCTAGCGGAGCCCTGGGCCAGCACGATGCCCTTCAGGGCGTCGGAGGACTGGGCGATGGCCTTGTTCATGATGGTAGCGGCGCGGCGCTGGTCCTTCAGGGCGAACAGCGATATCTCCACCTTCTGGGACAGCTCAGCCACGCCCAGGTGCTCGATGTCGCCCTGGCTCTGCAGGATGTTGTAGCGGGCAGAAGGCACCACCATGCCGCCGGCCTTGCCTGAATTGATGGCGCTCAGGCACTTGTCAAAGCTGCCGTACTCGGTGATCTGGGCATCCGGGAAGAAGACCCCGGCCACGTTGCGGTCGAAGACGGACTTGTCCGTGGCGGCAATGCTCTGCATAGCGCTCTGATAGTCCGACCCGCTGTAGATGACCACCGCAGTGGTTTCGGCAATGGGCTCGGTCAGCACCACGCCCTCCACCTCTGCCAGGTAGAAGTCGCAGTCAACGGGACCGGCAACGTCTATTTCGCCCTTCTTGACCGCATCCTTCAGCTGGGTCACGTCAGGGTATGCGCGGGTCTCGACCGCAACGCCGTACTGGGTTTCCAAGGTCTCCGCCACGGTGCCCATGAGACCGCCCATGGCGTTCCCCTCGCGGCTGGAGAAGGGCAGATAGTCCTCCAGATAGCCGATCCGCAGGGTGGCATTGTGCTGAGCCAGCCAATCTCGCTCCTCCTGGTTGAAGGGCAGGCCGCCGTTGGTCTTGTAGTAGTACTTGGACGCCAGCTTGCTGTTGAAGTCAGCCTCGGAGTTCTGGAGCTCGTTCATGGCCGCGTCCAGCTCCTTCAGCAGGTCGGGACGCTGCTTGGACACGCCAAAGAAGTAGTCGCTAAAGCCTATATTGCAGATGGCGCTGTACTCATAGCGGGCCGAAAGGTCCGGCGCGCACATGGCGTCCAGCTCCTTGGCGTCCAGTCGGGCCATCATGTCGTCAAAGCCGTCGCAGGGCACCACCGTGGCCTTGATCTTCTTCTGGGCCAGCCAGTCGTTCAGCAGGCCCTCCTGGTAGCTGCCGGCGGTCACGCCTATGGTGCAGCCCTTCAGCGCATCAAGGTCGCCGGAGGCCAGGTCCACGCGGTCCTTGCCAGTATGGAGCCAGTAGGTGTCCTTGCCCTGGGGAAGGGACGAAAAGCTGATGACCTCTGCACGCTCGGGCAGGTAGGACACGTTGCCGAACAGGTCGATTTCGCCCTTCGTCAGCATGTCGTAGCAGTCGCTGAAGGATCCGTAGACGTACTCGTACTCCCAACCCGTCAGGTAGGATATCTTCTGCAGGTACTCGTAGCCGGAGCCGCGCTTATGCTCGCCCGGGCCGCCCTCCTCGTAGTTCAAGGCGTTCACGTAGCCGACGCGCACGACCTTCTTCTGGGGAGCCTGGTCCGCAAAGGCGGCAGCAGGAAGGCATGACAGGGCAAATACCACGGAAAGGACGAAGGACAGGAGCGCCTTCGAGCGATTCGTAAGCCACATGCGCACAACCTTTCGCGAATAACGAGCATAGTCACGCCCTATTATAAGCAGTCCTAGGGCATACGATGACCACGTTTTCCCAGACAGGAACCCAAAACTTCCAGGACCTGATCCATGGCCATGGGCTTTGCAAGATGGTCGTCCATGCCAGCCTCCCGGCAAGCCCGGGCATCTTCGGCGAAGGCGTTTGCCGTCATGGCCACAATGGGCAGGCTCGCATCGGAGCGGGACAAGCTGCGGATGGCGCGGGTAGCCTCATGACCGTCCATGCGGGGCATCATGACGTCCATCAGGATCGCGTCGAAGCTTCCCTCCTGGCTGTTGCAGAACAGCTCCAGGGCCTCCTGGCCGTCGCGGGCGCGGGTCACCGCCATGCCCGCCTCCTCCAGCTGGATGGTGGCGATCTCCGCATTCAGGTCGTTGTCCTCGGCCATCAGGACGCGCACGCCCTCCAGGCTGACGGCGGTCGCGGGCTGGGCCGGCTCCTCCAGGTCCTCCTGGCGGCACCGCTCCAGGGGCAGCTCCACCGTAAAGGTGCTGCCTGCGCCCTTGGTGCTCTCAACGGCCACCGTGCCGCCCATCATGTCGACGTAGCGCTTGACGATCGCCATGCCCAGCCCCGTGCCCTTGTAGGAAGTGCGGGCGCCCTGCTCTTCCTGGGAGAACTCGTCGAACAGGTGCTCCAGGAACTCCGGGCTCATGCCCACGCCGGTGTCCGCAACGCGGTAGCGGGCCAGCACGTGGCTTTCGTCCGCACCTGGAAGCAGCTCGAAGTCGAACCGAACGGTGCCGCCGTCGGGGGTGAACTTGACGGCATTGCCCAGGATGTTCACCAGCACGTCGCGAATGCGGGCCGCATCCGCCAGCGCCCAGGTGCTTTCCGCAGCGGCCGCGTTGACCTGGAAGTCCAGGTCACGGCCGGCAATGAAGCCACGGGCAATGTCGGCCACCGTCTGGGTGACGTTGCCCAAGTCAACGGGCTCGGGGCTTATGACCACCTTGCCGCTTTCGATGCGGCTGGTGTCCAGCACGTCGTTGATCAGGGTCAGCAGATGCTCGGAGCTGCTGCTGATCTTGTCAAGGCAGTCCCCCACCCCGGCGTCCTGGTTGCGCTTCCGAGCAATGGTCGCATAGCCCATTACCGCGTTCATGGGCGTGCGGATGTCATGGGACATGCTGTTCAGGAAGCGGGTCTTGGCCTGGCTGGCGGACTCGGCAAGCTCCAGGGCGCGGGCCAGGTCCTGGTTCACCACGGCCAGCTGCTCGTTGGCGGCTCGGGCCCGGGTCTGGGCCCTGCGGGCCCTCAGCAGGGCGAAAGCCAGCACGCCAGTCAAGTCCCGATTAGTGTGTAAATTCTTCTGGCCTCGCCGTTCCTTCCC
>JAUNCQ010000090.1 GCA_030526515.1 Coriobacteriia bacterium | reverse complement strand
TAGGACGTCGTGCTCGCGCAGGGCGCTTCCTGCGTTCAGAGGGGCCTTCGGGCCCTTTTCTTTTGCATATATGAAAAGAGAGGCTTTTGCCTCTCTTTTTTTACTTTTGGGGTGATTACAGGGCGCGGTAGACGCGAACGTTGCAGTACTGCTGCGCCTTGCCGTTGATCGGCTTGCTGTTCACGTTGGAATACACCACGAAGGTGCTTCCCATGCCGCTGGAGGCGAGCATGTCTCCGTAGGAATCAGCGCCGTTTTCGACCGAAAGAGCGAAGTACTTCTTGTTGGGCATATCGATGCCGCACACGGCGGTAGTGCTCTTCACGATGAGCAGGTTGCCGCACCAGCAGGGTGCACAGGCAGGGGTGCGCTCCCAGCGGAACCAGTTGACGGAGCTGTAGTCTCCGGTGCTGGGGGAGGTCTGGGGCGCGTAGGTTCCCAGGTTGGCAATGCTGTCACCGTAGTTGTAGATGGCGTCGAACGCAAAGGTGAAGCCCGTGGGGCAGTAGCCCGCTTCAAGCGGCTTCATGGACTGCGGCAGGATCATGGTGTCCATGACCTTGTCGGTTGCTGCGTCGACGCGGGTCAGCTGATAGTGCACGGACTTGGCTTCCGCACGGGGAGTGCAGATCACCGAGTCGGCATAGGGGTAGGGTGCCGTTGCCATGCGACCCTGAGAGGTCAGGACTGTGGTGACGTCGGAGCCTCCTGCGGTGACCTTCTTCAGGAGGGAGTCCTCCTTGGATTTTTCGCCCTGAGCTGAAGGGGTTACCTGCCAGTAGGCGTAACGGCCGGACATGCAGATGCTCGGCGTGTCCCAGTCGGCATCGCCCTCCTCTGCCAGGACCGGCTGGCCCATGGAGCCTTCGGCATCCAGGGTTGCCGTGTAGACGCGCCAGGCGCCTGCCAGGATGTTGGATTCCACCCATATCAGGCCTTCGGAGGTGGCGCGGACGTCGAAGATATTGAAGCCATCGGCCTGGTCTACGGCCTGCTCCAGGACAACCGGACAGTTGCCGGAGGACAGCCAGAGCAGGGCCACCTGCGTCAGCGGGTTGGCGTCCTTGCCCGGCAGCAGGCAGGCGGCCAGGGTTTCATCGTTGCACCACAGCAGCGTGCCGTAGGGCAGGTGGAAGTTGCCTTCCTTGGTGACGTACGCGGACACCTTGGCCTGCTCCAGGTCGTTGGAGGACAGGACGGCGTCTGCGGGGACGGTCAGGGCGTTGACGGCTTCTTTTTCGGCCTTGGTATGACTGTATTGCGAGTACGCGTAGCCCGCGGCACCCAAGGCAGCCACGCCCACGGCTCCGTATAGGAGCTGTCTGCGGGTGATGACCACGTGGTCACCGCCCACGGTGAAGCTGCCCACCTTAACGCTCAGGTCAGCTGCCTGGGCCTTGTCGGCCGCGGAGGGGCGAAGGCCCTGCTGGCGGCGCTCCTTAGCGGAGATGCGCTGCTGCTTGGGCGCGGCCTTGCGGCGATCGGGCGTGCTGTATCCGCTCACCAGGTTGGGGGTGTGCGGGTTCGAGCTGCCTATTTTCTTGGTGGTATGGGTTTTACGCGGTGTCATGGTGTTTATTGTGTCATTTCCGCCAAGGGTTGGAGGGCCATATGGGTGAATTGCTACAATAATCGCAAATACCTGCTCAGCGCAAGCCGCTGGCGACCCGTGGTGGCCGCACCGAACGGAAGGAACAACATGAGCAACGATACGCGCCGCATTCTTCTGGTTGAGGACGAAAAGAACATCCGCGAAGCCGTGACGGCCTACCTTGAGCGTGAGAGCTACTGGGTGACCGCGGTGGGCGACGGCCAGGAGGCCCTGGACGAGTTCGCCAAGCATCACTTCGACCTGATCATCCTGGACCTGATGCTCCCGAAGGTTTCCGGCGAGCGCGTGTGCAAGATCGTGCGCGACACCTCCGATGTGCCCATCATCATGCTGACCGCCAAGGGCGAGGTCGAGGACCGCATCATCGGCCTGGAGCTGGGCGCCGACGACTACCTGGTGAAGCCCTTCAGCCCCCGCGAGCTGGTGGCCCGCACCCGCGCGCTGCTGCGCCGCG
>JAUNCQ010000062.1 GCA_030526515.1 Coriobacteriia bacterium | reverse complement strand
TCTCAGGTCTATGCGCTCTCTCGCGAAACTGTCCAATAAAGTGTAGCCGATTCAATGGGCTCGGCCGCGAGGGGAAGGCCCACGGGTATGTCGAAGAGCGCCGGGTGCTCGTTGCGGGTGCAGGTGATGGAGCCCTTGGCGGTGTCGAAGTGAAGCTCGAGGGCGCACTGGGTCTTGGTGAAGGCGCATATGTCGTCGATGAGGGCGGCTGTTTGGGGAACGGCGAGAACGGAGGAGCCTGTCTCGAAGGCGCGTACGAGAACGTCGCCGTCTTCGGTGCGGCAAAGCCAGATGCAGACGAACAGTGGCTTGCCGTCGAGGCGCCGTAGGGACAGGTTGCTTGCCTGATGCCATGAGAGGTCGTTCGGGAGCAGGGGGAGCGCGCGGGATAGGGCTGGGGTGATCTCAGCTGTGAGCAGATCTTTTGCCTGGGATAGCATTTCGTCGGGAACGAGCTCGATTGCGAAGTTCGGTACGCCGAGCATGGCAAGGAACGTTTCGTCTAGGTGCACCACCTGCGGCGGGTCGCCAAGTGCAATGCGCGCCAGAGCGGCGCTCGGACCTTCTTGTGACGGGCAGTACGGCTCAGCGCCCGTCTGTTTCGTCATGGCATTCATACCAGCCTGCCTTTCTTGAGAACGCCAGGAACGATACTACCGATGCGGTAACGCCCCACCAACATGGGGGATGAATACCGTGATCTGCGTTCCTCGGCCCGGTGCGCTGTCTATGTCGACGCTGGCTCCAAGCTCGGCTGAGAGCCGGTATGCGGCGTTGTGGAGGCCCGAGGACTCGCGCTTGCCCGATGCGGCCTCGACTTCGAATTGTGCCAGGTCAAACCCGCAGCCGTTGTCGAATACCTCGATGGTGTGGCCCTCCTTCGTCTCGAAGGAGCGGACGATTACGCGGATGTCGTCTTGCCCGGTGGCCTTGAGCCCGTGCTTGATGGCGTTCTCCACCAGAGGCTGGATGCTCAGGGGCGGAAGAGGGAAGTCGGTGGAGGAGGTGTCGTATTCGACCTTGATGCGGTCGCCAAAGCGAAGCACCTCGATGCTGACGTAGGCGCGGATGTACTCGAGCTCCTTCTCGAAGGGAACGGTGGCGTTCGTCTCCAGGCTCCGGATGCAGCCGCGGAGGAACACGGTGAACTCGCGGATGAGGTCGGCGCCGCGAACGGGATCGCTTAGGATGACCTCCGTGATCGCGGACAGGGCGTTGCAGAGCAGGTGGGGCTGCATCTGCTTTGCGCCGAGCAGGAGCCTTGCCTCTGCAAGCTCGCGGCGAACCTGCTCCTCGCGGTAGCGAACCTGCGCCACCTCGGCAGCACGGCGCAAATCGGCCCTTTTCCTGAACAGGCCATGCGCGATCACGCCGATTCCGACGAACATCAGGGCTATCGCGAAGACCAGCTTGGCCGTCTGCTCGGCTATCACGGAGCCGTAGGCATCGGTGGAGGCGTTGGCGGTGATGGTGAGCCGCTGGTTCTTCGATTCACTGCGAGGAAGGATGACGGCCTCGTCGTCCAAGGGGTGCTGCTCAAGGGTCAGCCACGTTCCCGGGTGATCTTGCACGTCGCCCATATCGTCGATGGGGTCGAAGTGGTAGCCCATGCCCTCATCCTCGAACACGAGCATGATGTCGGCCTTGTCCTGCAAGGCGCTTGGAGTGGAGGATGCGAGCAGCTTGCCGGCGTTGATGAGCAGGTAGCACGCAAGGCCGCCTGCCTTCGAGTGCGCTCGCAAGGCAATGCACATGCGCCCTGTGGCAGAACGAGCGAGGGTGAGGTCGGCGCCGTCCCGAAGGAGGACCGGCGCTAGTCCCTCACTGCTTGAGGCGATGGGAAACGCGCCTTCGTACAGGGCGACGCCGAGCACGCGCTCTGATTCACAGATTGGCCAACTCGAAAGCGCATCGACGTCAAGCTGTGAGGAATCGCCTCCTTCGAGAAAGGCGTGCTCGACCGATTCGTCGAGCGATGCCTGCAGGTCGTCGAGGGCGATGCCGAGCCCCTCGTCGATGACGTCGGCGTGCAGGGATAGCGACGCGCTCACTCCCTCGGAGGCGATGTTGCAGGTGGCAAGGTACTGTAACACCGCGATGAGGATGCCGGTAAGGATGAGGGATATGCCGAGGACAAGCGCAGCAACAAGGTGCGCAGACCTGGACTTTGGGATAACGTCTTGCGATGAGGCGTCTGCTCGAGAGATCTCCATGCTAGCTCGATTCGGCCTGGGGGGGGGTCGCGTTGTTCAGTGAGTTTTCCATGGAGGGCCTTTCGAGGAGGAGCGGGCAGTCGGTGGGGAGGCTTTGCCTAGTAGGTGCGCAGGCCGTTGACGATCTCGCCGATGAGGTACTCGCTCCAGGGGTACTCGCATAGAAGCCCCTCTCGTAGTATCACGCGAGGGTCCCTGCCTGCATCTTGCCAGTCGTAATAGTCGCTGTCGAGCAGGGAGGTGTTTATCATCTGCCCGTTGGCGGTTGATATGAGAAGGTCGGCCAGCCCTTCGCGCTCAAGGGCATCGCGCAGTCGCTTGAGGGCGTTGTAGTATACCTTCATGTTGACGTTCGAGTACTTGCGCCCCTCCCACAGCGCGCAGTAGATCTCCTCGTTGCTGACCTCCTTGCCGCGTCTTGCGGCCACGTAGGCCAGTATCTTCTTGGCGCGGCCGGTAAGGGGGACTGCCTCGCCGTCGCGAAGCAGGACGAAGCGTCCGAGCATCTGGGCGTAGAGGGGCTTTCGCTGCCGCAGGGCGAGAAGGCGCAGCTTGTCCATGACCATGGAAAGCGTCTCTTGTCGGTAGGGCTTGGAGATGAAGTAGTCGCCGCCTATGCGGTTGCAGTCCCTTGCGTGGGTGTCGTAGGCAGAGATCAGGACGACGAGAAGATCGGGGTTGTCCCGCCGAAGGGCCGTGGCGAGCTCGTCGCCGGTCATCTGAGGCATGCGTACGTCGAGAAACGCCGCCTGAACCCTGTTCTTCCTTGCGAAGTCGATTGCCTGGACGGGGTCGGTGAAGGAGCCGACGACCTCGAGGTCGTCGATGGGAGCGCTCATGCGCGCGAAGGCCTGAAGCATCAGTGGTTCGTCGTCGACTACTATGGCTCGCATAGCCATCCCCCCTCTCGGGATTGCATTCCTATCCTTATATCGCATGGGTACCAACGT
The DNA here is from genome assembly GCA_030526515.1 of Coriobacteriia bacterium. Taxonomy (GTDB): domain Bacteria; phylum Actinomycetota; class Coriobacteriia; order Coriobacteriales; family Eggerthellaceae; genus SUG1186. Next base: position 10,599 of record JAUNCQ010000062.1, on the reverse strand, counting down.
CCTATCAACGCAAAGGCGCCCAGCGGTCTGATTTGCACGTGGGCTGAGGATGATGCTTCCCTGCAATTGAACAAGGCGCCCGCTGTGCGGGCGCCTTGCCGAGGAAGGAGATCGCTTTTTGTCGATTCGCCTAGCGGACGCGGCAGCGTCGGCGTCGGCGCATGGAGAGCGCAAGGCCGAGCATGCCGGCCATCAGGCTGAGCACGCCCGCAAGGGATGCGTAGGGATGATCGGCGAAGAAGCCTGCAAGCGGAAGATCGGGCGCGTGGGTGTTCTCGACGACGATGTAGCCGCGGTTGCCCTCGGTGCGCACCTGTGCCTCGACGCCGTCATCGTAGGACAGGAAGGCCTTGCCGGTGTCGTCGATGCGCAGGTGCAGCTTGCTGGTGAGCAGCTGATAGCCCGGGCGGGCCTTGGTCTCCTCGATGGTGTAGCGACCGCTCGAGAGGCCCCAGAAGGTGAGCTCGCCGTTCGAGTCGGTTGCCACGGCACCGGTGAGGGGCGTGGTCTGGGCAGCGTCGGCAAACCCTGCGGAGAGGCCGGGCTCGTCGGCGGTGATGGTGAACTCGACGCCCTCGAGTGCGGACTTGTCCTCAGCGTCGAGCTTGGTGATGGTCAGCGCGAAGCTGGGCTTGTCCACCCAGTTGAGGACGACGTCGGCTGCGGTGGTCTTCTTCGTCACCGGAACGAGGCCGTTCGTCGCGTCATCGGGGATGATCTCGACCTTGAGCTTGAAGGTGCGGGCGGTGACCTCGTCAGAGCTCACCTTGCAGCTAGGCAAGGTGATGTCCTTTGCGCAGGTGCCGTTTTCGATGTCGTAGGTAACGGAGGTGTCGCCAACGCCGCCTACCACCTCGACCTCGCGGCCGTCGACGATCTCGACCCAGCGAAGCACCAGCTTGCCGTTGGTCTGGGGGTAGGTTCCGTCGACGAGCCCGTCAAGGGAGATGGACGCATGGTCGGCCAGGTCGAACTCCGTGCCCACCTTGTCGACGTTCTCCCCGCCCGTGGCTCCGATGGGCAGCAGGGGCACGTTTGCCTGGGGCTTGTCGGTGTAATCGGCCGTGAAGCTCTTCGTATCCCCGGAGGTCGGGTAGGTGTGGGTCCAGGAGATGTCGGGCGTGCCCACGTTGGTGAGGACGTTGTTGGAGCCCAGGTAGTCGGCCTTTGCGCGCACGGTGATCTTAAGGTCGAGGTCACCTGTGCCTACCAGGCGACCGTAGTTGCACGATACCTTCGTGGTGCCGTCAGCGTTGGGGATGACGGATATGGTACCGGCATCGCCTGCGCAGCCGGCGGATGCGGACCAGGTTGAGGTGCGCTGCGCACCAGATGCCGCCTTCCAGGTGGTAGTGGCGCTGATAACCTCGAATTCCTTTGAGACCACGTCGTCGAGCACGACGTCATCGACGGTGCCGAAGGACTGGGAGCTGGTCTCGTACGCGGTCTCGCGGTAGATGCGAAGCAGCTGGTTGTAGATGGCGTCTTCGGAGGTGCAGATGGAGAAGGCGGAGTTGTTGGGGTCGCCATAGGAGGTGTAGTACTTGTTGTGGGCCTTCAGGAAGTCCTGGTTGGGCTGGTAGTCGAGCCAGGAGTACATGGGACGGCCATCATAGGTCGCTCGGGTGGTGCCGGTGTCGGTGCGGATGGCGTAGACGTAGTCGATGTTTGACCAGTCGGTCTTGCCGTCGTCGATCTTGTTCGTGTAGCCGTTGTCGTCCTGGCGGTTCTCGGTGGGGCCGCCGAAGGCGACGGCGGTCTTCACCACGTTGCTAAGGTCGATGGGGTTGCCCGCGGCATCCTCCCAGCCAGCCAGCTCGGTGGACAGCGCGGGGATGGCCTTGCCCAGGATGGTGGTGGTCCAGTGGGTGTGCTCGCACTCGCCGAAGGAGTCCCAGCCCTCAAGGCCGTAGCAGGCATCGTCCATGTCGGAGGTGAAGTAGCGGCCGTTCTTGCTCACGAGGGAGTAGTTCGTGCCTGCGTGCTGGGTGTTGAACACGGCGATGGCCGCGTTGTCGCCCTCCGCCTTCAGGAACTTGGTGAAGCGGATGAGAGCGTTCTTGATGTCGTAGAGATACGCCATCTCGTCAACGGAGGTGAGGATGCTGCCCTTGTCGGTGTTGCCGCCGGTGAGGGTGGTCGCATGCAGCTTGTCGAACATCTGCCAGTGGTTGGGGATGAGGAACGCGTACACCGCAGGCTTTACGGCGGTAGGCTCGGTCTTGGCCTTGATGTCGATGACGTACTCGCGCTTGTTGTTGCCATCCCCCAGGTCCGGGGAGACGGTCTTGGACAGGCCCTTGAAGTAGTCCTCGTCGTAGACCACGCCGCCGTCTTCCTGGGTGTAGGTGCCCATGCGCTCAACGGTGCCCGCCAGCTGGCGGTGGAACGGCGTGATGGAGTCCTTGGGCCACAGGATGTTCTTGTCGCCGTAGTCGCCGGCAACGCCGACGTGGGGCTCGTAGAGGTCCCAGATGTAGCGCTCGATGCGCTCGTTGGCCTCGTCGATGGAGCTGGAGGTAGACAGGTATGCGCGGAACTCATCGGCGTTGTTGAAGGGCACGCGGGAGTCGCGGGCAACGTTTTCGTAGTAGAGGGTGTCGAGCCAGTCGACGCCCTTGAGGGTGATGACGCCCGCCCTGGACGTGTCGTCGCGGATGGTCCAGCTGGCGGAGGACAGGTCGATGCGCTCACGGAAGACGGTTGCCTTCTGCGTGGTGGCGTTGCCTTGCTCATCGGTGATGGTCAGTCGCACGTCGTAGGAGTTGTAGTTGCATGCCTCGGAGGTGCCGTCGCGGCCCAGGTCGAACTTGACCGTGGCCTTGGCGGTGGAGCCTGCGGTGATGGAGCCGTCGCCTTCATAGCCGCCGCTCGTGGCGCCAGGAAGGGCGTTGACCCAAACGGCGGTAAGGGAGCCGGAGAGGTCGGTGCCTGCGTCGCCAGGCGTGTCATGGCCGATCACCTCGAGCTTGTAGGTGTAGTCGGTCTGGGAGAGGTTGTAGTTGGTGAGACCGAAGGTCACCTGCAGGCTGTCGGAGGAGTAGGACTGCTTGTAGCCGGAGATCTTTGAGCCGTCATCAGCTGCGGAAGCGAGTCTGACGCCTTTGTAGAGGGAGGCAACGGAGACGGTGGCAGAGGCGCTCTCCTCGCCGGTCATGTCAACCTTGCCGTCCTTCCAGGTAAGGCCGGTTGCCTTGACGTCGAACTCGTAGTCGCCGCCGAGTAGGTCCTTTGGCAGGTTGACGGTGAAGGTGTGGGTGACGGACCCGCCGTTCTTGCCGATCTTGCCGACCTCGGAGATGGCGCTGAGCTGCGAGGCCACGGCGGCGTTGAGGTCCTTGTCGGCGAAGGAGGGGGTGATGGTGATCTTCTTGCCGTCGTTGTCGCTTGAGGTGTTGTTCACCAGGGTCACGGTGAAGGTGACCTTGTCGCCTGCGGTGGCGTTTTCGGGAGAGACCTCCACGGAGAGGTCATAGGGGGTGTCGTTGCCCAGAGGAGCTGCCTGAGCGCCCATCGCGAAGGAAGAGGGCCTTTCCTGCGCGGGGGCGTCAGAGGCCGCATCCCCCTCGGGATCGGCGGGTGCCTGGTCTTCAGCTGCATTGTTGTCTTGGTCGTCGGCTCCCTCGGAAGCTGCGCCTGCGGCTTCCTCGGCGGGCTCAGGTGAGGTCTCGTCGCCCTCGGGCTCGACGGCCACGGCGTCGAGGTCGCCGCCTAGCGCATTCGATTCCTGTTCGCCTGCGAGCTCCTGCCCGATCGCGGAGAGCTCCTCTAGCAGCTTCTCGCCTCCTCCGGTTGCAAGGCCGATATCAGGGAACGCCAGCACTGCGACGAGCAGCACTGACAGGATGACCTTGGATTTCTTCGATTTAAACAGCATTTTCGCGATGCCTCCTTAACTAAAGATTAAGACACTCTCGCATAGGCGCTGTTCCCCTAATACGACCTGCGTTCTAAAGCGTTCCAGGGCGGGTAACGCTTGTGGGAGAGGGGTTCGTGACAGGCAGGAAGCGGGCACGGAAGAGGATTTGCCGTCACGGCGGGTGAGCGATTATCTCCATCATCGAGATAGTGCGGCGCGTCTACGCGTCCTGTTGGCGATAGGAGTCCTGCTGATGCCCAAGTACGAAGACCTGACGGGCAAGACCTTCGGAAGGCTGACGGTGGTTGAGATCACCGACCAGCGGCTGAACCGCTACGCCGTGTGGAGGTGCGTCTGCGCATGCGGCGGGGAGTGCCTTGCCAGCTCCAAGCAGCTGAAGGTGGGGACGATCGCTGATTGCGGGTGCGTGTCCGGTGCGCGCAGAAAAGACCTGCGGCACGAGGACCTGACGGGCCGGGAGTTCGGCAGGCTGACGGTCGTGGGACCGCAGATGAAGGAGAACGGGCGCATGGCGTGGGAGTGCGAGTGCACCTGCGGAAACACCAGGGTGGCCACGACCGGCCAGCTGCTGGCAGGGCGCCTGAGGAGCTGCGGGTGCGCAAGCCAGGCAAGCGGGCGTGCGTATCGGGACCTTGTCGGACAGCGCTTCGGCCGCCTGGTTGCCCTTGAGAGAACCGAGATGCGCGATTCGCGCGGGTCGATCATATGGCGATGCGCCTGCGACTGCGGAAACGAGTTTCTGTGCTGCTCTGACTCGCTCGTGCGGGGAAACACGCGAAGCTGCGGATGCGCCGCAAGGGAGTGGCGCGCCCAGATAAGCGAAAAGCTTCACCGAAGCGACGGCACCTGCATAGAGAGGCTCTTGCTAAGCAAGCCGAGAAACGACAGCGGCACCGGCTTGGTCGGCGTCACCCGCACGCGCTCGGGCAGATACGCCGCGTTCATCGGCTTCAAGGGGCAGCGATACCACCTGGGCACCTATGAGACGATCGAGGAGGCGGCTGCGGCACGCGAGGATGGCGAGCAGCTGCACCTGGATTACCTGCGCGCATACATAGAGCGCAACCCGGAGGTGGTGCAAAGATCCTCGCGGGTGCGACAGCTTGTAAGGGAAAAGGCGATTTAGCGCAGGGGAATGAGAGGGGCGCGTTGGGTTGATTGCCCAGTGCGCCCCTCGTCGTATTCATGTCAGTGCCGAAACAGCCCTTCGTAGCTGCCGAAGAGCTCGTCCGCTCCGTCCCAGTCGCCAAACACCCATTTGATTCCCAGGGAGGAAACCCGAGCGCTTCCGTCCGCCAAGAGAAACTCCACCGCACCATCCTGCTCGCTGATGGTGGCAAGGTCACCCACGTTGGACCGAATAACCCAACCTTGCATACTGGGCAACGGCCACTCGTTGCCACGCCCGCGCTTCCGCAGAGCACCAACAAGCTCACTCAACGTCGCATCTCTGGGCAACCAGATCCGGTACACCCCGTTCATAGCGTCGTCTCCTGCACATAGGGGACGCCTGCTGTACTCAATTCGAAGCATGGAAGCCAGCCTCCTTCGATGCGCGAACCAACCCGCCTGCGAGCATTATAAAGATTTGCGGCCTGCAACACGAACGGCCGCAGCCTAGCCCGAACCCGCAAGACGCACGCCGCGGACGGGCGCAGCCTCGTCCGCCCCCAGAAACGTCACGACAAGAACCCCCGCTCCCGGCGCAGTGCCGCGACCCCGAAGGGCCCTGGGGACGAGGTTTCCAGGCTCTCTGTGAGCAAAAAAGAAATGGGATGGATGGCCAACGGCCATCCATCCCATAAACAGTGCACACAGCAGCGAGCGCATGAGGGCTCGCCGAAGGCGACCCGAACAGCGGAGCGTGTGCCTGGAAACCTCGTCCCCAGGGCCCCGCGCGCGTCCCTTTCGCCCCTTTAGTCTCGGGTCAGCTTCCTATGCACGCGATGCGGCTTGGAAGCCTCGGGGCCGAGCCTGCGCTCGCGGTCCTTCTGGTAGTCGTCGAAGTTGCCCTCGAACCAGTACCAGTTGCCGGGGTTTTCGTCCGTACCCTCCCATGCCAGGATGTGGGTGGCAATGCGGTCCAGGAACCAGCGGTCGTGGCTGACGACCACGCAGCAGCCGGGGAAGGCCAGCAGGGCTTCCTCCAGGGACTCCAGGGTTTCGGTGTCCAGGTCGTTGGTGGGCTCGTCCAGGAGCAGCAGGTTGCCGCCCTGCTTCAGGGTCAGGGCCAGGTTCAGGCGGTTGCGCTCGCCGCCGGAGAGCACGCCGGCCGGCTTCTGCTGGTCGGAGCCCTTGAAGCCGAAGCTTGCCACGTAGGCGCGGCTGGGAACCTCTTCTTCGCCCACCTGCATGAAGTCGGTGCCGCCGGACACGACCTCCCACAGCTTGGTGTTGGGGTCAATGCCTTCGCGGGTCTGGTCGACGTAGCTGATCTTGACGGTCTCGCCGATCTCCAGCTCACCGCCGGTCAGCTCCTCCATGCCCATGATGGTCTTGAACAGCGTGGTCTTGCCCACGCCGTTGGGGCCGATGATGCCCACGATGCCGCCCTGGGGCAGGCAGAAGCTCAGGTCGTCGATGAGCACGCGGTCGCCGAAGGACTTGCAGATGTTCTTGGCCTCGATGACCTTGTTGCCCAGGCGCGGGCCGGCGGGAATGTGGATGTCAGAGTAGTCGACCTTGGTGGCGGAGCGATACTCGGCCTCCATCTGGGCGAAGCGCTCCAGACGGGCCTTGTTCTTGGCCTGGCGGGCCTTCGGGGAGCTGCGCACCCACTCAAGCTCGGACTTCATCTTCTTGGCCAGCTTGTCCTGCTGAGCGCCCTGGCCCTCCAGGCGGGCTGCCTTAGTCTCCAGGTAGGTGGAGTAGTTGCCCTTGTAGGGATACAGGTGGCCGCGGTCGACCTCGCAGATCCACTCGGCCACGTTGTCCAGGAAGTAGCGGTCATGGGTGACGGCCAGCACGGCGCCGGGGTAGCGCTGCAGGAACTGCTCCAGCCACAGCACGGACTCGGCGTCCAGGTGGTTGGTGGGCTCGTCCAGCAGCAGCAGGTCCGGGGCCTCCAGCAGCAGGCGGCACAGGGCAACGCGACGGCGCTCGCCGCCGGACAGCACGTTCACGGGCATGTCCGGGTCGGGGCACTGCAGCGCGTCCATGGCCTGGGACAGCTGGCTGTCCAGGTCCCAGCCGTTGGCGGCGTCGATGGCGTCCTGCAGCTTGCCCATCTCGTCCATGAGGGCGTCGAAGTCAGCGTCGGGCTCGGCCATCTCCAGGCCGATGGCGTTGAAGCGGTCGATCTTGGCCAGGATGTCGCCGAAGGCCATGCGGATGTTCTCGATGACGGTCTTGTCCTCCTCCAGCGGCGGCTCCTGCTGCAGGATGCCCACGGTGTAGCCGGGGGTCAGGCGCGCCTCGCCGTTGCTGACCTCCTCCAGGCCGGCCATGATCTTCAGCAGGGTGGACTTGCCCATGCCGTTGGGGCCCACCACGCCGATCTTGGCGCCGGGATAGAACATGAGCGTCACGTCATCCAGGATGACCTTGTCGCCGTGGGCCTTGCGGCCCTTGTTGATGGTGTAGATGAACTCTGCCACGTCGTTTCTCCTTTGGTAGGGGCGTGCATGTTCGTCGCGCCTCGTGCGCGACCTGGGTAACTGGTCTATTTTCGCATATTACAGGGCGAAAGAAAGCGCGACCTGCAAGGCAGATCGCGCTCGATGGTCTTGGGTGCGCGGACGCGGTGGCGGTTGCGACGGGCGCGTGGCCCGACGGCTGTTTCGTCCTGCGCTAGAAGATCAGGTGGGCAAGCGGCGCCACGATCACCAGGCTGATCAGGGTGCGCTCCAGGAACAGGATGAACAGCTCGAGAAGGTTCACCGGGATTTTGGAGCCCAGCACCAGGCCGCCCACCTCGGACAGGTAGATCAGCTGCGTGACGCTGATGGTAGCCACGATGAAGCGGCTCATGGGGTCGGCCACGGCCTCGGCGGCGATGATGGACGGGGTGAACATGTCGGTGAAGCCAACGACCATGGTCTTGGATACGGCCTCGGCCTCGGGCACGGCCAGCAGGTCCAGCAGCGGGACGAAGGGCGTGCCCAGCAGCTCGAAGATGCCGGTGTAGTTGGACAGCACCAGCGCCAGCGTGCCGATGCACATGACCACGGGCAGCACGCCGAACCACATGCCGGCGGAGTTCTTCAGGCCGTTTTCCAGGAACTGCATGATGCCGCGGTGGGAGTTGGCGCGGGCAATGGCCAGGTCGGTGCCGTAGGCGAACACGGACTTGTACTGTGCGGGCACGGTTTCCGCAGCGGCCTTGCCTTCCACCAGGTAGGTGTCCTTCTTGAGCGAAAGGGGCGGGATGCGCGGGGTGATCAGCGCGCAGACCACGCCCACCAGGCAGATGAGCAGGTAGTAGGCGCCGAAGTACTCCATCAGGTCAACCTGAGCCAGCACCACGATGGAGAAGGTGATGCTGACCGCGGAGAAGGTGGTGGCGATGATGGAGGCCTCGCGGGCGGAGTAGTAGCCGTTTTCGTACTGGTTGCAGGTGAGCATGACGCCCAGGGTGCCGTCGCCGATCCAGGAGGTCACGCAGTCAACGGCGGCGCGGCCGGGGATGGTGAACAGCGGGCGCATGATGCGGGTCATGAGCGCGCCGATGTACTCCAGCAGGCCGAAATCCAGCAGCAACGGCAGCAGCAGGCCCGCCAGCAGGAAGATGATGACCAGCACGGTCAGCAGGTCGCCCAGGACAAAGCCGCCGGTGTCGGCGCTGGCGATCATGGCCAGGGGATTCACGGCAGGGTCGGCGTCGGCCAGGCCCAGGTCAGCGCCCAGGTAGGCGATCCACACGAACACGGCGCCCAGCACGCGGATGACCGCCCAGACGGGGGTGGTGGTGAAGGTCGCGTCCAGGATGCTGTTGCCCGTGATGAACTTCGGGCGGGCGAAGGCCACCAGTGTCATGACCGCGGAAACGGTGATGATCAGGCAGCACAGGATGGGCAGCAGGTCTGCCAAGGCGGAGCCGATCAGGTCGGCGATGACCTTCACGATCACGGTCCAGCTGCCGTCCACCTGCACGGGCACCATGAACAGCAGCACGCCCACCACGGACGGCAGGATGAACTTCACGTAGTCCTTGGCCGAGTATTTCTTTTCCACAACGTTCCTTGCTCTTCGCGTTCGGGCGTGTTCGGGTGCGGGTGCGGGCAGCGCCGCGGTCCGCGGGTCGGGTTACAGCGCCGTGCCCTTGGTGGGCACGGTGAACCGGCTCATGTCGAAGCCTTCCAGCTCAAGCAGGGCCACCTTGCGCTTCATGCCGCCGCCGTAGCCGGTCAGGTTTCCGCCTGCTCCGACCACCCGGTGGCACGGGATGATGATTCCGATGGGGTTGTGCCCCACCGCGCCGCCCACCGCCTGGGCGCTCATGCGCTTGCCGTGGCGGTCGGCCAACTCCTGGGCAATCTGTCCGTAGGTGACCGACTGCCCGTAGGGAATCCTTGCCATGATAGCGCAAACTTCCCTGCGGAACGGGGTGACCTGGGGGTTCACGGGAGGAATCGGGCCTGGGTCCACACCGGGGTTGCCGAAGTATGCGTCCAGCCATGCGCGGGTCTGGGCGAAGACCGGCAGATCTGCGCATGCGGGGCCTGCGCTGGCGACGCCCGCAGCGCTGGTCACCGCCGCGGGGCCCGTTGCGCCTGCGGCCCGGGTTGCCGCCGTGATGGCGTCCTGGCCGCCTTCTAGGGTGTAGGCCAGGAACCGCTGCTCGGTGGTGAACCAGAGCCCGGTCAGGGCTTCACCGTCGGACGAAAGAAGCAGCGTGCCCAGCGGGCTTTCGTAGGTCTGGGTGTACTCCATGAGGCCTCCGGCTCCGGATTGATGGCGAGTGTGCAAGCGGTTGACATAATCCTAGCTGGTTTTCGTCCGAAAGGCTTTGCCAAGTCGGGGGTAGGGGACTATTCTGGGAAGAGCTGATGTTGCGCAGGCCTGCTGCGACCACGACGCACACTGGCGTTTTGGAGTTGAGCGAAGGGGGCGCATTTCCAGCATGTTCGGAAGGCATTACGAAAAGGTCGTATGTGCGTGCTGTTTCCTGTTCCTATGCGTGAACGTGGGTTTTCCCAGCACGTCCTTTAATGTGTATCAGCCGTATCTGGTGGAGCTGGTGGGCGATTCCGCAGGGTCGCTGATCCTGGCGGTGCGCACCTTCGTGAGCCTGGTGTGCATGGTGTTCGTGGCGCGGTACTACGAGCGGTTCGACTGCCGGGTGGGCATTTTCCTGGCCACCATGTGCACGGCGGCGGGCTTCCTGGTGTACAGCCTTGCGTCCGGGCTGCCGGCCCTGTGCGTGGCGGCGGCGCTGACCGGCGCGGGATACGGCATGGGCGGCTTCGCGGGCATGACGCTGGTCATCGGCCGTTGGTACAAGGACCACGTGGGCCGGGCGCTGGGCGTTGCGGCCATGGGCAGCGGCCTGGCGTCGATCGTGGTGCCGCTGGCGGCCACGTGGGTGATCCACAACGTTTCCCTGGGATGGTCGTTCAGGTTGCAGGGCCTGTTTTCCTTGGTGGTGGGCCTGGTGGTGTTCGCGCTGCTGCGGAACCGACCGGAGCCGGAGCCGGCGGGCGCGGGCGCGTCGGGTGCCGCTGCGAGCGCGGCGGCTGCTGCGAGCACGGCTGACGCCGGGGCCGCGGGTGCCGGGGCCG
>JAUNCQ010000061.1 GCA_030526515.1 Coriobacteriia bacterium | reverse complement strand
GAGAGGAGCCCCTGGCTCATTCCTTGTATTTACACCACTTTACGGACGCGACCCAACAGCCGAAGCCGATTCGACGTTTTGGCGATTTTCGGCATGGCCCTACTACAACAGCCGAACGTTTTGTGCGACGGACCACCCTCCAGAGGACTAATGCACGCCCGTTCTACAACGGCCGAACGTTTTGTCGAGCGCACAAAGACCCAGCGATTCGTTGGGCCCCGAAACCAACTAGGACCGACCATCCCGCCCGCCGTCAACGCTCCCATGCCCCGCCCTCGGTCCACCAGAGCAGTACGCCCGTCCGCGCCCCGCCAACGCCCGTCCCCAAGACGCAAAAAGCCCCGACCCAAACGGGTCGGGGCCCCAACGCCTTGCCAATCGGGGGGCTGATCGAAACGCCCGCACGGGCGCCGCCACCACCCGCGGCATCAGCCCGGCCGGCCAGCGCCACTGCCATCAGCGACGCCCGCTCATCAATCTAGAACAGCCAGCTGAAGTTGCCTTCGTTGAACCAGGCGTAACTCTTCTTGGTCACGCGCTTGCCGCCCTTCTTAATAGTGTAGGTATCGCGCACACAGCGGCCCATGGACTTGGTGTCCAGCAGCGCCGTGCTCACATGCTTGTAGGATGCGTAGCGGGCCTTGATCTTCTTGGCCAGGGCCGCCTGGGTGGCCGACTTGCTGTGGACGGCGTCCAGGGTCAGGCTGTAGGTCTTGCCGCCGGAGCGGAACTTCACGGTCTTCTTGCCGCCGGAGGTGAACTTCACCAGGGTGCCGTTCTTGTAAACCTTGTAGCCGCTGCCACTCAGGAACTTGCCGGTCTTGCTACGCAGCGCCGGATACGCGCCGAACTGAGCATAGTCGCTGAACAGGCCCTTGATGCTGTAGTACTTGCCGGTCCACAGGGCATCGCACTCGGCCTTGCTCACCGCGTAGCTGCCGGAGTTGGAAACGGTGATGTTCCACACGCTCTTGCCCAGGGTCATGTACTCTTCCTCGGCGGGATTATTGTAGTCTCCGAAGTAACCCCAGGTCACGGTCACGGTGGTCTTGCCGGGCTTCAGGCAGACCAGCTTCACCGTGTAGTCAACGTTGCCGTCGGAAATCCGCGCAATCTTGCCTACGCTGGTGTTGCTGCTGGAGACCTTGTACCAGGTATCACCCGGACGAGCCTCATACGTGCCCAGATCCAGCACGCGACCAGGCTTCACGGTCTTGGCGGTCTTCTGGTACACCTCGACGTTGAAGATGATGTACCGCTCTTTCTCCCCCTCGCCATCAGCGTAGTACTTCTGACGGAAGGTCACCTGGGTCTTGCCAGGCCTCTTGGCGAACGCCCGCACCTCAGCAGGATAATCAATCCCGCTTTCGTCGTCGTAATAGCCCTCCGTCACCGTGATGCTCAGGAAGCCCTCCTCGTTGCCCGACACCTCGGCATCGTAGCCGGTGTCCCCGAACTCATGCAACACCGTCGACTCTCCCACAGGAATCTGAACGTCCTTGTACTCCGGCTCGACCGCAAAGGCAGTGCCACTGGCCAGCGCAACGGCCGCCACCGCGCACAGCAGCGTAGCGACAAACAGTGCCACCAGCCTCTGCCCGCGCTCAAACAATGTGCTCATATTCAGACCTCCCGTCTTCGTAGACAGCTATTCCAGCATCAGACTACCGCGTAGCCCGCCGCCCTGCATCCCTAACCTTAGCAAAAGCCCAGGACGAAAGCCCCGCCCGCATGCTTCACCCCGCCCACCACTTGCGCCCCGCCCGCAACTTTCACTAATGCAAGCGATGCGCAACGGGGCCTTCGTCCCCTATCCTTTAATTGCACTACTGTCCCCGGAGGGAAGGAGCATCATCATGAACGCAACATTGCAGTCACGCCATTGGCGCACGCTGATCGGAGCCGCCGTCATTGCGGTCATCTGCGCCGTGGCCGCCGTGGCGCTGTCCAGCACCCTGGCACTGGCCGACGGACCGGTCACCACGGTCAAGAACGTGTCTATCGAAAAGGGCAAGACCGTCAACCTAGTCGAGTACTGCGACACCGGCAGCCAGTACTTCCAGATCACCACTTCCAAGGGCGGCGTGGTGACCCTGGACACCAAGGCTGGCAGTGACAGCGACTACTACTACCTGACCGCCAAGGGCCTGAAGGCTGGCAGCACCCAGGTGATCTTCAGCGAAGGCGTCATGGGCTATGGCACGGACGAAGACGGCAACGAAACCGAGGAATTCACCCCCTACTCTGTCCACGTCTTCAACATCACGGTATGGGAGCGCGTCACCAAGACCGTGAAGCCCGGCCGCGCCCTGACCATCCACACCGCTGAGCTCGATGACGAGTCCGGTTGGCATCGCGCCAGCTCCAGCAACAACGCCGTGGTCAAGCCCGTCACGCTGATGGGCTGGAATGACGAAACCTTCACCAAGCTGGTCTGCCTGAAGCCCGGCAAGGCCACCATCACCGAAACTTGGGGCGAAACCGAAGGCTACATGGACGAAGAGGGCAACTGGGAGGAGCGCGAGGTCCTGAAGGGCAAGCGCGTGTGGAGCATCACCGTTTCCAACTCCGGCAAGTACGCCATCAGCAAGGCCGAGTGCGACAACCTGTGGACCGGCAAGTACTACAGCATCAAGGGCCTGTTCAGCGACTATGCTCAGTTCGGCGCGTATCCGGCGCTGCGTAGCAAGACCGGCAAGTTCCTGAGCGGCTCCGGCTACCGGGTCTACAAGAACGGCACCCTGGTGAAGTTCACCAAGGGCGGCGCCAAGACCGTGAAGTTCCGCTCCGGCGGCAAGACCTACTACCTGACCCTGGACGCGGTCCACAGCCAGTCCGCCACCCAGGCAGTCGTCAGCAAGACGATGAAGGCTCGCTACGCATCCTACAAGCACGTCAAGACCAGCCTGCTGAGCCGCCCCGCCGGCTACGTCCTGCGCGACACCTACACCATCAAGAAGAGCGGCAAGCGCGTCACCAAGTACGCATACGCCACCTTCCAGGACGGCGTCCTCCGCATCGAGTACTAATCCACTAGCTCCGGGGCCGGGCAACCGCTCGGCCCCAGGGATCATCTGAGGCGGAAACCAACCTCCCTCCCCCAGGTCAAGATCCCCAGGACGAAAGAGAGCCTACCGAAAAGCCCCCGCACCGGGGGCTTTTCCTTGCCCGAACCCACCGCTCGGCCCCGCAAGCGCAAGCCGCTCCAGCCGTCCCCGCAAGAGCAAGGCCGCCCAAGCAGCAAGGCCCGTCGGACAGCGCGCCGCGCCCAGGCAAAAGGAAACCCCCTGCACTGCAGGGGGTTTCCTTTACTCCGCCTCAGGTAGGGGCCACCCGAGAACGGGGATTTCGTCCTGATCCCTTAGACCAGCCGAGTGGCGTAGTGCTTAAGGGTGCCGTTCTTGAACCAGGCGCTGGCGGTGCGGGTCACGTACTTGCCGCGGCTCTTGACCTGGTACTGCATCTTCAGCGCGTAGCGGTTGTTCAGGGCCTTGGACTTGTACAGCTTGGCGGAGCCCTTCACGTAGCGGTAGCTCTTGTACTTGGCCTTCAGCTTCTTCTCCAGGGCGGCCCTGGTGGCGGCCTTGGAGTGGACCTTGGCCACGTCGACCTTGTAGGCCTTGCCCTCGCGCACGGCGGTGAAGCTTGCCTTGCCGGCCTGGCCGAACTTCACGGACCTGCCCGTGGAGGACGCCTTGGAGTTGATGCCGCCCTTGAGCAAGGTGCCGGACTTTGCCAGGAACGGCTTGTACACGCCGTTGCGGATATTCCCGAAGAACTTCTCGCGGAAGTCGTAGTCGTTGTACAGCGTCGAAGTACCCATGCTCACGCCCGCAAACAGGCCGTCGCACTGGGCAGTCTCGATCACGCCGGACTTGCTCACGGTCACCTCGAAGGCATAGCGGCTCCGCTCGTCAATAATGCCGGTCTCCCAGCCGGAGCCGGTGTACAGGCGCTGGACGTAGGGATCGACCTCACCCGTATCCGGACCGGGGTCCGCGCTCGCCAAGGAGGCCACGCCCAGCTCGACGTATGTGCGACCCGGCTTCAGGCCCACCACGTAGGCACGCTCGTAGGCGTCGTCGTAAGCGTTGAAGACCACCTTCACCACGCTATCGTCGCCAATGCGCATATACGCGAAGTCGTCACCAGACAAGCTTCCCGGCTTGAAGCCCGAATTGGCTACTTCGCCCAGCTTCATGGTGGCCTCGGGTTCCGGGTCATCGGGATCGAACTGGAAGGTGCGGGCCTGGGCATCGGTCGCAACGCCCAGGGTCAGGGCGGCGCTTGCCGCCAGGCACAGGGCAAAGGCCGTGGCCGTGCCCCTCATTGCAGGTGACTTGATCATGGGATCTCCTCTCCGACCGCCTTACACCAGCTTGGTGTAGTAGCACTTGAAGGCGCCGTTGCTGAACCAAGCGCTGGCGTTGCGGGTCACGTACTTGCCGCCGCTCTTGACCTTGTACTGCATCTTCAGCGCGTAGCGGTTGTTCAGGGCCTTGGACTTGTACAGCTTGGCGGAGCCCTTCACGTACCTATAGGTCTTGTACTTGGCCTTCAGCTTCTTCTCCAGAGCGGCCCTGGTGGCGGCCTTGGAGTGGACCTTGGCAACGCTGACCTTGTAGGCCTTGCCGTCACGCACCATGCTCATGGCAGCCGCGCCGGACTTCGGGAACTTCACGTACTTGCCCGTGGAGGAAGCCGTGGCGTTGGTGCCGGACTTGAAGGTGGTGCCGCTGGCAGCCAGGAACGGCTTGTACACGCCGAAGTACGGGTCGCCGAAGCGCATCTCACGGAAGTCGTAGTCGTTGTACAGGGTGGACGCGGCCATGTTGACGCCCTTGAACAGGCCGTCGCACTGGGCAGCCTCGATCACGCCCTGCTTGCCCACAGTCAGGTACAGGTAGCGAACCTGATCCTTGTCAGGCCTGCCAACGCAGCCATCCGCGGTGCCGTCAGCCAGCAGCTCGGCGCCTTCGTCATCCAGGCCAGCCGGCTCGGCAATGCCCAGCTCAAGCAGAACGGTACCGGGCTTGACGCCCACGAAGGAAAAACCCTGCTTGTAACCGTCAGAGCGGTTGTAGGTGACCACCTTGACCGCGTCAGTGTCGCCTTCGGCCTTGAAGTAGGCGAAGTCGTCGGAGCTGGAACCGCTCAGTTTCAGGTTCGTCAGCTCGCCCACCTCACCCAGTTTCAGGGTGTGCTGGGGGACCTTGGCCCCGAAATCAACGGTGAAGTCCTTCGCCAGAGCCTCCGTCGGCGCGCCCACGGCAAGAGCAGCGGATGCCGCCAGGCACAGGACGCCGGCAGCGCACGCGCCGGCAACGTTCCTCGTCACATGTGTGTAGCCCATCTTCGTCTCCTTTCCGCAGGTGACCGCGCCTCCGCGGTCCCGCCCGTATGAAGGGCCTGGTACCTCACCACTATTGTAAGAAAGCGCAAAAAAGGCCGCATCGCTAACATTAGCAATGCGGCCTTGCCTCAAATCAAGGGGACTGAAAACCCGCTCGACCCTACACGGCGTGCTTCACGCGGTCGGACTCCTCGGCGGTCTTGCCGTCGTTCCAGCGATCCATGGTGCCCACCAGGTAGCCGGTAATGCGACGGATGCGCTCGAAGTCCGCGGGGCTCAGCTTGTATTCAATGTTCACGTCCTCGCCCTCGACGCCCAGCTTCAGACCCTCCACCACGGAGCTCGGGTGCTGGGAGTTGCCGCGGTCGATGTACGCGCGCACCTCTTCGTCGGTAACCTTCATGTCCTCGGCGCTGGAGTAGGTGATCTCCACGGTCACGCCGTCAACAACACGCTGATCCTTCAGCTCTTCCATAATCAAACCTCCTGTTCGCAGCCGCGGCGCAATGCGCCACCGGCACTAGATCTTGAACATGAACTGGAACACGTCCTCGCGCTGGATGGTGACCTGCACGCCCAGCTCCTCGCCCACGGCGGTCAGGCGCTCCTGCACCGTGTTGAAGTCCGCGACCTCGACGTCCAGAGAAACCAGCATGGTCATGGAGAAGATCTCGCCCTCGCCCATGACGGTCTGGCTGATGTCGTCCAGGTTGGCACCGCAGTTCTTCAGCACGGTGGCCACGTCAGCAACGATGCCGCGGCGGTCCTTACCCAGAACAGAAACAACGCACTTCATGTCAAAATCCCTTTCGTCCTAAATGATGGAGCGTATTCTATCACGACCTACCACAATATATGGGGTAGTAATTTCTGCATATACTCAAAATGTTGTTATTCCAGCGGGCGAAAGGAAACTCGGTCCCCTACGCCCGGCCGTCCGCGGCGCACCACGCGCCGCCTGCCGCTAGCGACCGGCGAAGATCAGCGAAAGCGCCTCGGTGCGCGTGGAGTGGTCGGTGTCGAACACGCCGCGCACCGCGCTGGTGGTGGTGGAGCTGCCCGGCTTCTTCACGCCGCGCATGGTCATGCACATGTGCTCGGCCTCCATGACCACCATGACGCCCTGGGGGTTCAGCTCGTCCATGAGGGTGTCGGCCACCTGCTTGGTCAGGCGCTCCTGCACCTGCGGGCGCTTGGCGTAGGCGTCCACCAGGCGAGCCAGCTTGGACAGGCCGCACACGCGACCGTCCTCGCCGGGGATGTAGGCCACATGAGCCTTGCCCACGAAGGGCACCAGGTGATGCTCGCACATGGAGTTGAACGGAATGTCCTTCACCAGGACCATTTCCTCGTGGTCTTCGGCAAACAGCGTCTCGAAGTGCACCGACGGGTCCTCCGTCATGCCGGAGAAGATCTCCTGGTACATCTTGGCCACGCGCGACGGCGTCTTCAGCAGGCCCTCGCGATCGGGATCTTCGCCAATGCCCTCAAGGATCAGGCGCACGCCCTGTTCGATCTTTGCAGTATCCATACGTTCCTCGTCTATGTTCAGGCTGGCAAGCAGCCAGCTCCCTTAGTCGTAGGGGCAATCATAGCACGGGCGCCGCGGCGGCTTTCAGGTTGCTTTAAGGAATCCCGTTACAATACGAAATGACCCTTCCTTCGGCTGCAAGCAGGCGGGCTCCCCTTTGCACCATTCTCCTTTCTGCCCTTGTCCGCCGCTTGCAGCCACCTCTTTCGCCCGTAGAATCACAATCAACGGGACGAAAGAAAAGACACGTCAGAAAGGCGCCCGCATGCAGGTACTCATCGTTGAAGACGACAAGCCGCTGGCCCAGGCGCTAGCGCAGATCCTGACCGACAACGGCTACGCCGTGGACGTGGTCCACGACGGCGCCGACGGACTGGCGTATGCCCAAAGCGGCATCTACGACGTGGTGGTGCTGGACCTGATGCTCCCCAAGATGAACGGGTTCGACGTGGTGGCCCAGCTGCGGCGGGACCGCGTGGCCACGCCGGTGCTGCTGCTGACCGCCCGGGATTCCGTGCCCGACAAGATCCAGGGCCTGGACTCCGGCGCCGACGACTACATGACCAAGCCCTTTTCCCCGGCTGAGCTCATGGCCCACCTGCGGGCGCTCACCCGTCGCCAAGGCGAGGTCGTGTTCGAAACCCTGACCGGCGGCGACCTTGAGCTGAACCTGACCTCAGAGGACCTGATCTGCCGCGCCGACCCGACCGCGCCCAAGTCCATCCACCTGAGCCACCGGGAGTTCCAGCTGGCCCAGGTGCTGCTGGCCAACTTCGGCGCCGTGGTCACCCGCGAAACCCTGATCGCCAAGATCTGGGGCTACGACTCCTACACCGAAGACAACAGCGTGGAGGCCTACGTGAGCTTCCTGCGCAAGAAGCTGCGCTTCCTGAAGTCCCGGACCCAGATCAAGACCCTGCGCAAGGTGGGCTATTCCCTTACCATGGCAGATGAAGCCTAGCCCCGACCGAACAGGACCCCCATGCTCCGCAAGCTCCGCCTGAAGTTCATAGCGCTCATCATGGCCATGGTCACCGTGGTCGTGGTTGCCGTGTTCGGCCTGATCGGCGCCATGGCCTACCACAGCAGCGTGGAAGCCGTGAACGAGTCCCTGCTCCAAGCCGTGGACCGAGTGGAGCGCCAGGCCACCGCTGCCAGCCTGGGCGGCACGGCGCTGCTGCAGGCCATCATCGAAGATGCCCAGAACGACCAGCGCGGCCAGGGCCAGGGCCAGAGTCAGGGCCGAGGCCAGGACGACGACCGCTTCAACGACCGTCCGGCCCTCCCGCCCGAGATCGGCGGCAAGCGCGGCGGCCGCAGCACCGTGCCCGTGGCCGTGTACGCCATTGACGAAACCCACAACTTCTACCTGGTCAACCAGGCCACCACCGCATCCATCAACCAGGAGATCCTCGGCTCCGCCCTGGAGCAGGCGGTGGGCGCCCCCGATGGCCGCGGCTCCCTGCCCGACGAAGGCCTGTTCTTCCTGAAGAAGACCACCTCTTCGGGCGAAAGCCTCATTGCCTTCGCGGACCAGGAAAGCGCCGACGGCTGGAAGCCCGTGGCGGTGCTGCTGTTCTTCGCGGGACTGGGCACCCTGGCCATATTCCTGATCATCAGCATCTTCTTCTCCCGCTGGGCCCTGCGTCCCGTGGAGGAAGCCTGGACCAAGCAGTCCCAGTTCCTGGCCGATGCCTCCCATGAGCTCAAGACGCCCCTGACCGTCATCATGGCCAACACCTCCATTGCCGCCAAGGACCCCGCGGCCACCGTGGGCAGCCAGCAGAAGTGGCTCGACGGCATCCAGGTGGAGTCCCAGCGCATGCAGAGCATGATCAACGACATGCTGATCCTGGCCAAGTCGGACGCCCAGGCAGACGAGTCCCTGAGCCTGCGCAAGTCCGCAGGAGCAGCCGCCGACCTGCCGCAGATCGACCTGTCCACCTTGGCTGAGTCCCAGATCCTGCAGTTCGAATCCGTGGCCTTCGAGCAATCGCTCCAAGTTCAGGACGAAATTGCCGACGGCGTCACCGTCCGCGGCGACGAAGCCAAGCTCGGCCGCCTGGTCACCATCCTGCTGGACAACGCCTGCAAGTACGCGGCGCCCCGCACCACCATCACCCTGTCCCTGGCGACCGAAGGCGGCAAGGCCAAGCTGAGCGTGCAGAACTTCGGCGCCACCATTGCGCCGGAGGACCTGCCCCACGTGTTCGACCGCTTCTACCGCACGGACAAGGCCCGTACCCGCGCCGAGTCCGGCAGCTCCAGCCACGGCCTGGGGCTGGCCATTGCCGCGGGCATAGCCCAGGAACACGGCGGGTCCATTGCTGCCGCCAGCTCAGACGCCGACGGCACCACCTTCACGGTCACCCTGCCCCTGGCCTAGTCTCCTACAGGTCCAGGTCCAGGCCCACCGGGCAGTGGTCGCTGCCCATCACGTCGTCGTAGATAGACGCCGCGCGCACCTTTTCGTCCAGCTCCGCGCTGGACAGGAAGTAGTCGATGCGCCATCCCGCGTTGTTCTGGCGCGCCTTGAACCGGTAGCTCCACCAGGAGTAGCGGCCTACCTCGTCCGGATGCAGCAGGCGGAAGGTGTCCGTGAAGCCCGCCTCCAGCAGGTCCGTGAACTTGCCGCGCTCCTCGTCGGAAAAGCCCGCCTTACCCCGGTTGGGACCAGGGTTCTTCAGGTCGATCTCCTGATGAGCCACGTTGAAGTCTCCGCACATCACCACGGGCTTAGGGTCGGCGGTTTCGCCCGCTTGGGTCAAGGGCAGCTCCAGCTCCGGGTCCATGGTGCGGCCCAGGTCGTCGCCGCGCTCCACGGGGACTCCCGCCGGCAGCACGCCTTCCTCCAGGCCCTTGCAGAAGTCCCGGAACGCATCGTCCCACTCCATGCGGTGGTCGATGCGGGCAAGCTCGTTCTGGGCGTTGGGGGTGTACACGCACACGAACCACAGCTGCGGGTACTCCAGCGCCACAATGCGGCCCTCGGTGTCCAGGTACTCCGAGCCCAGGCCGTGGAGCACCTGCAGCGGCCGCTCCTTGGTGAACACCGCCGTGCCGGAGTAGCCCTTCTTCTGGGCGTAGCTCCAGTGGCTGGTGTAGCCGGGGAACTCCAGGTCCACCTGGCCGGCCTGCAGCTTGGTTTCCTGCAGGGCAAAGGCGTCCGCGTCAAACGCCGCGAAGATCTCCTGGAAGTCCTTCTTCAAGACCGCCCGCAGGCCGTTCACGTTCCACGATACCAACCGCATCCCAAAACCTCCTTCGCCCCGCTCGCCAGGGCCCAAACGCACAGGAGGCGCCCCACGGCGCCCCCTGCAAAACTCATTATTCGGCGCCGCTGCTACTTAGCGTCGTCTTCCTTGGCTGCCTGCTGCTTGGCCACCACGGTGTCAGCAGCCTCAGCAGCCTTCTTCGCGGAGTGCTTGAACAGACCGCCGTTCTGCCTGCGCTCCTCGCGGGCGGCCTCCTCGGCCTTGATGGCCTCGATGCGGGCCTCCTTTTCCTTGCGGCGCTGGGCCTTGGACTTCTTGTTCAGCTGCTCCTCCTGCCAGCGCTTGCGCTCGCGGCGGATCAGGCCCAGGTCAATGTACAGCGCGCCGATGATAGCCACGTAGGACATGATCATGAACGCAATGTCCACGCCGGCCGGCAGGGCGGAACGGCCCAGCCAGCTGATCAGCAGGCACACGATGGCCGCGCCCAGGGCAATCCACCAGTACATGCGCAGCTTCTTGTAGCGCTCGGTGGTGGGGTTGTAGCTTTCGCGGTTTGCCTGGCTCTCAGCCTTGCGCTCAAGACGCTCGCGCTCCTTGTTGGCAGCCTTCTTCTCCTTCTTGGTGCTGGGTCCCTTGGCCACATACACCGAAGAGGCAGCCTCGGTCTTGGGCTTGAAGGAGCTTGCGCTCTTCTTCGTGGTGCCCTTGGGCTTGGTTTCGTCCTGATAGCGTGCGTTCTGGAAGTTACGTTGGGTCATGATTGCTTTCCTAGTTGGCGGTTACGTATTCTTTGGGGCGAAAACGCCGCCGGACGCCAAAGCGTCCGCGGGCCTCCCTTTCGCCCGAGCCTAGTACTCGAACTTGCGGCCGGTGATGGTCTCGTAAGCCTGGATGTACTTCTCGCTGGTCTTCTGGATGATCTCCTGGGGCAGACGCGGCGGGTTGGTGCCGGAGTCCTTGTCCCAGTTGGCGGTCAGCCAGTCGCGAACGAACTGCTTGTCGAAGCTGGGCTGGCTCTTGCCCACCTCGTACAGGTCGCCAGGCCAGAAGCGGCTGGAGTCGGGGGTCAGGACCTCGTCGGCCAGCACGATCTTGCCGTCAATGCGGCCGAACTCGAACTTGGTGTCGGCCACGATGATGCCGCGGCTTGCAGCATGGTCGGCGGCGGTGGTGTAGACCTTCAGCGCCAGCTCGCGCAGAGCCTCGGCGTCCTCCTGGCCGATGATCTCGGCGCAGCGCTCGAAGCTGATGTTTTCGTCATGCAGGCCGATCTCAGCCTTGGTGGACGGGGTGAAGATGGGCTCCGGCAGCTTGCTGGAGTTGTCCAGGCCCTCCGGCAGCGCAATGCCGCACACGGTGCCCTCGGCGCGATACTCCTTCAGGCCGCTGCCTGCCAGGTAGCCGCGGACGATGCACTCGACCGGGAACATCTCGGCCTTCTTCACCAGCATGAAGCGGCCCTTCAGGTAGTCAGCGTAGGGCTGGAACTTCTCCGGCAGGTCCTCCACGTCCATGCTGATCAGGTGGTTTTCGACCACGCCGTCCAGCAGCTCGAACCAGAAGCGGGAAAGCTGCGTCAGGACCTGGCCCTTGTAGGGAATCTCGTCCTCCAGAATGTAGTCGAACGCGGAAATGCGATCCGACGCCACGAACAGCAGCTGATCGCCAAGATCGTACAGGTCGCGAACCTTGCCCTGTGCATCGGGCTTGATGTCAATGCCAGCCATGGACTATCCATCTCCTTTGCTTACCGCGCAGAAAACACCCTTCAGCCTGCGCGTAGATTAACTTTTTTATTATGCCACAGGACTGCGGAGCGTGCGCTAGCGGCTCAGGCGAATCTTGCCGGAACGCGCCGCACGGCCGCCCTTGCGGGCCTTGGCGTCCTTGGCGCGCTGCGCCTTCTCCCGTTCCTCGCTGTACAGCGGAATATGGATGGTGAACCGGGCGCCCTCGTCCTTTTCGCCCTCCACCTGGACCCATCCGCCGTGGCGTTCCACGATCTCCTTGACCACGGACAGGCCAATGCCCAGGCCGCCGCGCTCGCGGGTACGACCGGCGTCAGCTCTCCAGAAGCGGGCGAAGACCATCTTGGCCTCCTCCGGCGTCAGGCCAATGCCCGTGTCCTCCACGCTGATGGACGCCATGATCTCGCCGCGACGGACCCGCACCCAAATATGGCCGCCCTCAGGCGTGTAGCGGACCGCGTTGCTGATCAGGTTGGCCGTGGCCTGGCGGATCATGTCCGGGTCGCCCTTCACGTACACGTCGTGCTCCACTTCGCTGTGAAGCTCCAGGCCGGACTCGGCCACGAACGCCTCATGGGTGCCCACAATTCCATCCACCAGGTCGCCCACGTCCACGATCTGGGTCTTCAGCGGGTTGGAGCGGTTCTCCAGGCGGCTCAGCTTCAGCAGCGAGTCCACCAGACGGCTCAGGCGCTGCACCTCCGAGTTCACCGTCTCCAGGTGCTCCTCGTTCGGCTCGAACACGCCGTCCACCATGGCCTCCACCGTTGCCTGGATGGCCATCAGCGGCGTACGCAGCTCGTGGGCCACGTCCGTGGTCAGGCGACGCTCCAGGTTGCGGTCGTTTTCGATGGACTCGGCCATGGCGTCGAAGGTTTCGCCCAGCTGAGACAGCTCATCCTCACCCCGCAGCTCGGTGCGGGCCTTCAGGTCGCCTTCCTTGATGGCCTCGGCGGTGCGGGTCATGGTGTTGATGGGGCGAACCAGGTTGCGGGCAAAGCAGCAGCCGCAGATCACGGCCAATATAATGGCGAAAAGGCTGGCGGCCAGCATGGCCTGATAGGAGTTTTCCTTGAACAGCACGTCGGACTGGCGCAGCAGCGAATCGGAGCCGTACACCCACACGCGGACGGAGCCGACCACCTGGTCGTCCACCACCACGTTGGCAATGCGCATGCGGTCCTCCGACGAAGGCGCCAGGTAGGCCTTGTACTGCTCCCTCACGCCCTTTTCCGCCGTAGAGTCGTAGAGCTGGTGCCCGTAGCGGTCCACCAGCATCACGCCGGTGCCCGGGTACACCACGTTCACGTAGGATGCGGGCTCGACGGCACGCTTGGTCCACATGCCCTCTTCCTCGTAGGCCTCCGCCAGGCGCGACGCAATGGTGGTGGCCGTTTCCTGCAGGTTCTCTCGGGTGTAGGACTGGAAGTGCTGCTCCCACACCACCGAAAGCACCAGGAACGCC
The DNA here is from genome assembly GCA_030526515.1 of Coriobacteriia bacterium. Classification (GTDB taxonomy): domain Bacteria; phylum Actinomycetota; class Coriobacteriia; order Coriobacteriales; family Eggerthellaceae; genus SUG1186. Next base: position 662 of record JAUNCQ010000061.1, on the reverse strand, counting down.
ACAACTGCCGTCATGGCGGCAATCAGGCCGAACATGATGGACAGGCGGCTGGTCATGTTCATGCTGGACCAGCGGGGCAGCTCCCACGAGCGCTTCTCGGGCTCTTCTTCGTCCTGCTCCTGGAAACGGTCCGGGTCCTCCCCTTCCGCAGACACCAGGATGCGCTCGTCGCTGGCCTTGTCACGGCCGGAAACCGCGCCGGAGCGCAGCCTGTTCTTAGGCCGGGTATCCTTCTCTTCTTCCATTGCGGTTCCCGTCAGCGTCCGGGGCTAGTTCTTAGTGGGATCTTCGAACCGGTAGCCCACGCCGTGCACGGTGTGCAGCCACTTGGGGGAACGGGGGTTGTCGCCGATCTTGGCGCGCAGGTTCTTCACGTGGGAGTCGATGGTGCGCTCGTAGCCCTCGAAGTCGTAGCCCAGCACCTTCTCCACCAGCTCCATACGGGAGTACACGCGACCCGGATAGCGGGACAGGGTGGTCAGCAGCTTGAACTCGCTGGCGGTCAGGTCGACCTCCTTGCCGTTGACCAGGACCTTGTGGCCGGAAACGTCAATGGTCAGCTCGCCGAACTCCAGCACCTCGCGCTGAGGCTCGGAGTCTGCATGCACGCGGCGCAGCAGCGCGCGGGTGCGGGCCACCAGCTCGCGGGGGCTGAAGGGCTT
>JAUNCQ010000060.1 GCA_030526515.1 Coriobacteriia bacterium | reverse complement strand
AGGGAAGGAACGGCGAGGCCAGAAGAATTTACACACTAATCGGGACTTGACTGCGGGCGTAGCCGTAGGGGTTCGTGGTGCTGTAGCTTTCCGACGTCTTGGGAGCGCATAGCTCGTCGATGGTGCCGGAATCGGCGCCCGCGGCGAACGCGGTGCCTGTGACCGTGCAGGCAAGCGCGGCCACCAGGGCAACGCATGCGGCTATTCTGCCGCGTGTTCGGGTTCTGCGTCTCATGAATCCTCCCTTCAAAGAACCAATAAATAGGCAAGACGACGCAGAGTCATCTGCGGATTGGTTGCGCAAGGGAGGCGTTTGCCTCAGCTTGAGTGGGAATAATTCAGAAAAAACTGATGAGGGAGCGAAGATTTGAGGGGCGAAATATATTTCGTCCAGAAAAGCCGAGGCCGACGGACGGGTCCGTCGGCCTGGAAAGGGCGCTCAGATGGGTCCGAGGGCTAGCGGTCCTGCGTGCGTTCCCGGTGCCGGAGGATGAACCAGGCGACCAGGGAGCCCAGGCAGATCAGAGAGGATGCGCAGAACAGTGCGGCCAGCGTGCCGTCGGACCCTACTATGACCGAGGCGGCGTAGGGAGACGCCAGGACCTGCAATCCAGCGGTGCCGCTGGAAGCAATGAGGAGCAGCGACCCGGCGCCGGTCAGAACGGCGCAGAGGAAGCTGCAGAGGCAAGCTACCTGGCAGATGCGTTTGTTGCGCTGCAGCGCGGATTTCTTCCTGCGGGTGATCAGCGCGTTGATGGCGTCCATGCTCTCGTCGACGGTGGTGCGACCTTCGTTGATGGCGGGATCCAGCGGGTTTCCTCCTTTCGGCTTCAACGGTCATTTCCCATGAGTATCGTCGGATTATAGATTGTCTCAGCAGTTATGTAAGATTTTCTGCAATTTTTTTTCGCACGGGTATGTTGTGCCTGAGGGCCACCCAGATGACGGCAGCGCCGACCAGGAGCGTGCCCCAGGAAAGGCCGCAGGCAATCAGCTCCCACGTCCCTTCCAGGGAAATGAACAGGTTGAACATGCTGTGTACGCCGATGGACAGGGCCAGGGCGCTGACCAGGCTGGCGGCCGAAGCCCAGCTGGAGGTGCGGCCCAGCACCAGGGCGCAGGCGGCTGCCAGGGCGCAGGACACGTGCATGATGTTGGCGGACACCGCGCGGAAGACAAGATGGGCGGTCACGCCGTCCAGGCACATGAGGGCGGTTTCCGCGCAGGCAAAGCCCAGCCCCATGAACAGCGCGCCCACCAGCGTCTGGCGAGGGGACGGGTCCAGGGCGTACAGGGACAGGCACAGGAAGCCGATTTTCAGGAACTCCTCCACCACCGGGCTGACGTTGGTGGCCACGGTGATCAGGTCCAGGTGGAGGACCTGGGCCGCCAGGCCGTTCACCACGCCGGCCAGCAGGCAGGTCATCATGCCGCCGAGCATTGCCGCTAGGACGGAGGCCAGCCGGATCCCGACGTTCAGGGAGCGGCTGTTCTGCGTGCGCCCGCGGGGGCTCTGCTCGGCGGGCTCGGAGCCGGCGGGGCTTTCCTTCAGGATGGCTCCCAGGATCAGGGCCTGGCTGATGCCGGTGTAGGCAAGGGCCGCCTGGTAGAAGCCGTCGGCGCTGGCATACAGGCACATCTGGGACACCAGCGATGCCAGCACTGCCAGGCGCAGCAGGGGCTTTTCGTGAGTGCCGGACCGGGGCGGGCGGCGCAGGGCCAGAACGCAGGACCCGATCAGGAACAGGGCGCAGACGTGCATGGGGATCAGGCTGGCAAAGTACAGCAGGTTTTCCTGGCTGCCCTGGAAGGCGCCGTTGTACAGCAGGCCGGGCAAGGCCAGGGCGAAGCATCCGAACACCACCACGAAGCGGTGCTTCGGGGCGTCATCCGCGTAGCCGGCCACCACCAGGCCCATGACCACGTAGGGCAGCTCCAGCACCGTCTGGGAAAGAAGGCTGCGGCCGCTCCAGCAGCTGCACAGGTACACGAAGCACAGCATAATGGGCAACACGCCCGCCACGGCCAGGTTCATCCGCGGCCGCGTGCGCATGGCCACGGGCAGCAGCGAAATGGTCAGCGTGCTCAGGGCGAATTCCAGCACGTCGATGGGTATGGTGAGCCCTGGGTAGCTCAAGGTGGCCACCAGGTAGGTGATCCAGTACGCGTTGTACAGGATGTAGGCGATCATGATGGCCACGAACAGGTCCAGCAGGGCGGTCCTTCGCCCCTTTGCCAGATGGTATGCGGCAATGCCCAGCAGCACCACCAGCAGGATGGTCTGCAGCAGGTTGGCGACTATGTCTACCAGGGCCATGTTCATGCGGGGTTGTCTTTCGTCCCGTTCGCGGCGTCAAGGTCGGCCTCCAGGATGTCCCTGAGCTTGAGCTTGCCCCGGTACACCAGGTTGGACACCTGCTTCTGACTTTTGCCCATGACGCGGCCGGCTTCCGTATAGGACATGTCCTGGAAGTAGACCAGGGTCAGGGCTTGGCGGTAGTCGAGCGGAATGCGCTGCAATGCGTCGTGGAGCTGCTGGGCCCGCTCCTCCTTTTCCAATACGGCCTGGGGCAGGGGTTCGCGGTTGGGCAGCGAGCCCTCGATTTCGGAAAAGTCCGTCAGATAGACCTTCTTGGCGCGGCGCAGCTCCTGCAGGGCCAGGTTGCGGCCTATGCCGAATAGCCAGGTCTTGAAGGAGCTGTGGCCCAGGAACAGGCGGGTGGTGGTGGCGGCAACGGCAAAGGACTCGTGCATGAGGTTGCGGGCTTCGCCGTAGTCGTTGACCATGCCGGTTAGGAACAGGGTCAGGTTTTCGCCATGCCGTTCGACCAAGGTGCGCAGTGCACGCTCGTCTCCCTTCAGGTACGCGCGGTAGAGCTGCTCATCGGTCATGTTCGGCAGGCTAGTCACGGGCGGCTCCGGTGGCCTTCTTCTTTTCCGGTCCCGCCACGTGCCAGCTGCGGGTCAGGGAGGTGATGACCTCGTCCTGGCCGCCGCGGACGTATCCGTTCCAGGAGTCTGCCAAGGGGATTTCCTTGCCGGAATAGCTGCCGCCCGCCGGGTCGGCGCAGTAGAACGTCTTGCTCTTCTGGTCGTAGCGGGTCAGCACGATGGCATGGGGAATCCGCCCGTCGTATATGACCAGGCCCTCAGGATGCTTGTCCAGCAGGCGGATCAGGCGCTTGGTGCGCTCCTTGGCGTCCGGGTTCAGGTCCCAGGAAAAGGACTTCACCCGATAGCCCTGGGAGGTGAAGCGATGCTTGATGCCGGTGCCCCAGACCCACGCGTCGGCGTACAGGGCGTCTTCGTTGATGGACTGCCAGTTCTCCTTTCCGTCCAGGTAGGCCTTGCGGCGTAGCATCATGGCGGCCGAGCAGATGGTGCAGCGGCCGTGCTGGCTCTGGGTCAGGCAGAACACGTTCTTGCGCAGGTCCATCAGCCGCTGGTCCGTGGCGGAAAGGGTGCCGTTGGAAAGGTCCAGGCTGGTGGTGACGGGCGCCGTGGCGGGCTCGTCGACCTTTGCTGCCTGCAGGCCCTGAAGACCCGGCAGGGCGAAGGACAAGGTGCATCCCACCAGCGCCACGGCGGCTACGGACACGCCCACGATGCGGGCGGTGCGCAGGCGGCGGTCAGCTGCGGTGGGCTGCGGGGCGGGTGCGTCGACGGCGACGGGTTCCGGGGCGGCCGGGGGCTTTGCCGTGGCTGCGGGCTCGGGTGCCGCGTGACGGGCATGGCGGGGGGCCGATGCGCGCTCGGGACGTGCGGGTATTTCGCCCTGGGGCCTTTCCGGCGCTGCGTGACGGGCGTGCCGCGGACCTGCGGATGCGGTGCGGGTGGCAGCTGCCGTTGCAGGACGGCGGGTGGCGCCGGCGGCGTGGCGGCCGCGGATGGGGCCGGATGCATCGGGCGAAAGGGACGAAGAGGAAGAACTGGATGCAGCAGGGCGCGCATGGCGTCCGCGGGGCGCGTCGGTGCGAACCGTTCGGGCGGAGGGGGTATGCGTGGGAGCTGCGTGCTTTGCCATGCTGTCCTTCGTCGTAGGTAAAAGTAAAAAGGACCGGTGGTGCGGTCCCTGCTAAGCGATTGGTGCCCGGGGTGGGATTCGAACCCACACACCAAGGGTATCGGTTTTTGAGACCGACGTGTCTGCCATTCCACCACCCGGGCGCACCTCCATATTATATGGTAAAAGCACGACTGGGTACAGATGCGGTATTTGTGGTCATTCAGGCTGCTTTCAGAAACTTGGTGTACCATCGGCGGAAGACGAGAACACTATTCGCACGGAGGAAGGAAACTCATGGAGCGATTTTCCCTTAAGAACCTGATCGCGGCCGGCCCGGCCCGCGCCCTGAAGCTGGGCGTGGCAGCTTGCGGCCTGGTGGCCGTGCTGGCCCTGAGTGGTTGCGCCGGATCCCCGGCGGCGTCCATGGACGGCGTCAGCGTTTCTGAGGACCAGGTCACCGAGTACATCCAGAAGCAGCGCGAGGTCATTGGCGTTTCCTCCGACGAGGACTGGGCCAACTACCTTGCCTATATCGGCCAGGACGCCCAGGCCCTGCGCAAGGACGTAGCCACTTACCTGCTGCAGCGTCAGGTGCTGGAGCAGCAGGTGAACCAGCATGCGGTCATGGTCACCAACGAGGACGTGACCGAGGCCGTGAACCAGGAGAAGTCCAAGTTCGCCACCGGCGCCGAGTGGGAGGCCTACCTGAAGACCTCCGGCATCACCGAGGAGGAGTTCGTCCAGAACAAGAGGTACCAGCTGCTGTGCCAGCATGCCATTGACGCCGGCCTGGCAAAGGCCGAGTCCCCGAGCGAAGCCGACCTGGCCCAGATGGCCGGCTACTACAGCATGTACTACGAGGGCATGCCCCGCACCGCCCAGATCCAGTTCAAGGCCGGCGACGAGGAGCTGGCCAAGCAGGTGCTGGAGCAGATCAAGGCCGGCGAGCTGACCTTTGACGCCGCTGCCCGCACCTACTCCATTGCGCCCAGCGCATCCCAGGGTGGCGACGAGGGCTGGATTGCCTTCGACCGCGCCTCCGAGGAGTACCAGAGCGCAGCCACCACCCTGAAGAAGGGCGAAGTCAGCGACCTGGTCACTGACGCTGGCGGCATTCACATCATCACCGTGACGGACAACTACGCCACGCCGGCGGACACCACGTCCCTGAGCGCGTTCCCGGAGCAGTTCGCCGACGCGCTGCGCACTGAGTCCGTTGCCAGCGCGCGCATCGAGGCCGTGACCGCCTGGCTGAACCCGCTGATCCAGGAAAAGGCCCAGGTCACCGACATGCCCCAGGGCCTGCCCTACGACGTTGCCCCCGCCCAGCTGGGCGTTGACGGCGGTACGGACGCCGGCGAGGAGGGCAACCTGTCCGAGGACGGCCAGGAGGTCGAGCTCCAGGCTGACGGCGAGGACGGCGACGCGGTATCGGTCGAGGTCGGCGGTCCCGAGGACGGCGAAGAGGTCGAGTTGACCGACGAGGAGCTGGCCGCTCTCCTGGAGGACGGTGACGCCGAGGAGGCCTAGGCCTTCTGAGCCAATCGGGTCGCCAGCGTATATTTCGTCCCCTGGATGCTGATCTTGCGGGCGAAAGAGGTCGCGGGCTAAAGAAATCTATGTGGAGCCCTTATAGATTTCTTGACACTAGCGCATAGCGGGCTACAATCCATAGTTAGCACTCCGAATGTGTGAGTGCTAACTATTTTTTTTGGTATCAATAACCTGCATATAGAAAGAGGTCCGCATGAACGAGTTCAAGACAGAGAGCAAGAAGCTCCTTGATCTGATGATCAACTCGATCTACACCAACAAGGAGATCTTCCTGCGCGAGCTCATCAGCAACGCATCCGACGCCACCGACAAGCTGCACTTCCGCAGCCTGACGGACGACTCCATTGAGCTGAGCAAGGACGACCTGCAGATCCGCCTGGCCTTCGACCGCGAGGCCCGCACCATCACCGTTTCCGACAACGGCCTGGGCATGACCGAGGAGGACCTGCACAACAACCTGGGCACCATCGCTCACTCCGACTCCCAGGCGTTCAAGACGGAAAACGCCGAAAAGCAGGGCGAGGACGTGGACATCATCGGCCAGTTCGGCGTGGGCTTCTACTCCTCCTTCATGGTGGCGTCCCACGTGCGCGTGGTCTCCAAGGCATTCGGCTCCGACCAGGCCTTTGCCTGGGAAAGCGACGGCGTTGAGGGCTACACCGTCGAGCCGGCCGAGCGTGAAAGCCACGGCACCGACGTGATCCTGACCCTGAAGCCCACCGTGGACGAAGAGGACTACGACAACTTCCTGACCGAGTACCGCCTGAAGGAGCTGGTCAAGCGCTACAGCAACTACGTGCGCTACCCCGTGACCATGGAGGTCACCCATTCTCGCCAGCTGGAGGTGCCGGAGGACGCGGGCGAAGACTACGTGCCCGAGTACGAGAACTACACCGAGGTCGAGACCCTGAACTCCATGGTGCCCATCTGGAAGCGCAAGAAGTCCGAGGTCACCGACGAGGAGTATAACCAGTTCTACCAGTCCGACTTCCACGACTACGAGGATCCGCTGCGCACCATCAGCTTCCACGCTGAGGGTAGCCTGAACTACGATGCCCTGCTGTTCATCCCGTCCAAGGCCCCGCATGACCTGTACACCCGCGACTTCAAGAAGGGCCTGGCCCTGTACAGCTCCAACGTCATGATCCAGGAGCGCTGCGAGGACCTGCTGCCGGACTACTTCAACTTCGTCCGCGGCGTGGTCGACTCCCAGGATCTGCACCTGAACATCAGCCGCGAGACCCTGCAGCAGAACGCACAGCTGCGCGCCATCGGCCGTCGCGTTGAGAAGAAGATCAAGTCCGAGCTGGAGAACATGCTCCAGAGCGACCGTGAGGCCTACGAGTCCTTCTACGGCGAGTTCGGCGAGGTGCTGAAGTTCGGCATCTACTCCACCTTCGGTGAGGCCCGCGGCATCCTGGAGGACCTGCTCATGTTCTACTCCGCCAAGGAGCAGAAGCTGGTCACCCTGAAGGAGTACGTGAAGGCCATGCCCGAGGAGCAGGAGAAGATCTTCTTCGTCCCTGGCGCCTCCCGCGACCTGCTGGAGAAGCTGCCCGTGGTCAACAACGTGCTCAACCGCGGCTTCGACGTGCTGCTGTGCACGTCCCGCGTTGACGAGTTCGCCCTGGGCATGCTGAACAAGTACGATGACGTGGAGATCCAGAACATCCAGTCCTCCGACTTCGACCTGTCCTCCGAGGATCAGAAGAAGGACGCCGAGGCCGTGGCCGAGGACAACAAGGACCTGTTCGAAACCATCAAGGAAGCCCTGGGCGAAAAGGTCGTCAAGGTCGTGGTCTCCACTCGCCTGACCACCGAGCAGGACACCCCGGCCTGCATCACCGCAGACGGCCCCATGTCCTTCGGCATGGAGCGCATGATGGCCGGTTCTGAAAACGCCGGCAACTACAAGGTGGGCCGCATCCTGGAGCTGAACATCAAGCATCCGGCCTTCGAGGCCCTGAAGACCGCCATGGACCTGGGCCAGAAGGACAAGGTTGCCGACTATGCCCAGATCCTGCATGACCAGGCGCTGCTGGTTGAGGGTCTGCCCATCGAGGATCCGGTGGCGTTTGCCCAGGCCGTTGCCAAGCTGATGGTCTAGGAAACGCGCATTAGCCTTATACTGGTACTAGCAGTTGAGATGACGCGCCCTTGGCGCTGAAAGGATGGAAGATCATGCTGATCAATAACATTCTGGTTCCCTATGACGGATCCGAGTGCGCCAACCATGCCCTGGAGCTGGCCTGCGACATTGCCAAGCCCAACCCGGACGCTCGCATCGAGGTCGTGACCGTGGTCCAGGCCCCGCATTTGAGCGCAAAGGCGGAGGAGGAGTTCGCCGAGGTCCTGCGCCTGATGGACGAGCATGGTAAGGAAACCCTGGAAAAGGCCATGGAGGCTCTGGATCCCGACCTGAACGATCAGGTGCAGACCTTCATCCTGAAGGGCCCCAAGCCTGGTGACGAGATCATCAAGCTGACCAAGGAGCGCGACTACGACCTGATCGTGATCGGCTCCCGCGGCCTGAACGGCATGAAGGAGTACCTGGGCAGCGTCAGCCATAAGGTCCTGAACGCTGTCAGCGTTCCGGTCCTGGTGGCCCGTTAGGCCCTGGCGGTCAAACCGCATAGTAACGAACACGGGGCGGCGCCTTCGGGCGCTGCCCTTCTGCATAGAAAGGCTTGTCCATGCGCACCCGCAAGAACGCCCTGGTCCTGTTCAGCAAGGTACCTGTCCCTGGTATGGTGAAGACCCGTCTGACCGTGCTGAAGGACGGCGCCTTTGACCCGGAGACCGCCTGCCAGATGTACCAGTGCATGCTGTTCGACGTGGTGGAGTGTATCTGCCGGGCCATGAACGACCTTGATCAGCGGGCGAAAGCCGCGGTGGACGCCGCGCTGGCAGCGGGCGAGGAGCCGGTGCTGGACCAGTACGAGCTGGTGATCAGCACCACGCCGGCCAGCAACGTGCCGGTCATGGAGGAGCTTCTTGCCCAGGCAGGGGAGTGGCCCCGCCCCATCCACGTGATCTGCGACGAGGGCTCCAGCTTCGACGAGCACTACAACTGCTCCTTCGATAAGACCTGGGCCCGCGGTGCCGACTGCATCCTGTCCATGGGCGCCGACATGCCGGCCCTGACCAAGGCGGACGTGTTCGCCGGCTTCGACGCGCTGCACAGGCTGGAGCAGTTCCCGAAGGGCGGCATTGTGCTTGCCCCCGACCAGGAGATGGGCGTTTCCGTGGTGGGCTGGACCAAGGACACCGACTTCAGCCACGACGGCGTGTACTACAACCGCCAGGGCCTGACGGTGCTGCCGGCTTACATCCAGAAGGCCCGCCAGCTGGGGCTGCCGGCGCTGTATCTGCCGCCCATCCCCGACGTGGACACCATGCAGGACCTCATGCACAACATCACCGTGGTGGAGGCCCTGAACTACTGCGCCGAAAGCGGCGATGACGTCTGCCCGCCCCATCGCATGTACGAGCTGCTGAAGGACCTGGGCATTGACCAGGTGTCGGTGGCTCCCAACGACCTGCACGACCCCCGCACCGAAATCGACGGCTGCGAGCCGGAGGAGTAGCGGCTGCGGGCGCGCGCGGGTGCGCTGCTGCGGTCGGCGCGAAGCCGTGGCCGGGCGCGGGCCTTGTGCCTGATGGCGCGCTGTTTCGTCCCATTCCCGTGATGAGCGGGGCGTAGGGTTATCCAACACATTGTTGGATTTGGATATGGCGCTTGGCTCCTGCCTGGGGCATAATCCCTTGCAAGAGGGGACTGCAACAGTGAGGAGGGCCTATGAGCTCTCGTGCGGGGGAAATTCTGGTCGGCATCGACGTTGGCTCCACCACCGTCAAGGTGGTTGCGGTCGATGCCCCGACGCTTGACGTTCTGCATTCCGACTACGTGCGCCACCATGCCTGCCAGGCGGAAACGGTGCGCCGCCTGCTGCGTGACCTGCAGCAGGCCTATCCGGACGCGCGCATGCGGGCCGCCATCTGCGGTTCCGGCGGCATGGTACTGTCCCACGCCTTCGGCCTTCCCTACGTGCAGGAGGTGGTGGCGAATGCCATTGCCGTGCGGCGGTTCTACCCGCAGGCTCGCACGGCCATCGAGCTGGGCGGCCAGGACGCCAAGATGACCTTCTTCGCCCCGGACCCCGTGACCGGGGAGCTGGCCGTGAGCGACATGCGCATGAACGGCAGCTGCGCCGGCGGTACCGGTGCCTTCGTGGACGAAATCGCCACCCTGCTGACCATCCCCGTGGAGCAGTTCGACCAGGCGGCGGCCCAGGGCACCACGGTCTACGACATCTCTGGTCGCTGCGGCGTGTATGCCAAGACCGACATCCAGCCCCTGCTGAACCAGGGCGTGTCCAAGCCCAACCTGGCCCTTTCCAGCTTCCACGCCATTGCCAAGCAAACCATCGGCGGCCTTGCCCAGGGCCTGGAGATCCAGGCGCCGGTGATCTTCGAGGGCGGCCCCCTGACCTTCAACCCCACGCTGGTCCGGGTATTCAAGGAGCGGCTGGGCCTGACCGACGAGCAGGTGGTGGTCCCCAAGCATCCGGAGACCATCATCGCCTGCGGCGCGGCCCTGGCGCTGGAGGAGCTGTTCGCGGACCGGGAGGCGTGGCTGGATTTCGCCCACATTGACCAGGTCATCGAGGCCCACTTGGATCGCGACCCCGACGCCCACCCGGACGTGCCGCCCTTCTTCTGCTCCGACCAGGAGCGGGCCGAGTTCGAGGCCCGCCACGAGCTGCCGAACCAGGCGCCGCGGAACCTGGAGCGGGGCGCGGTGGTGCGGGCGTACCTGGGCATTGACTCCGGCAGCACCACCACCAAGTTCGTGCTGGTGGGCGAAGACGACCGCCTGCTGGACTCCTTCTACGCGTCCAACCAGGGCGAGCCCCTGGATATTGCGGTGGCAGCGCTGCGGCAGATGCGCCAGCGCTACGCCGATGCCGGCACCGAGCTGCAGATCCTGGGCGTGGGCACCACCGGCTACGGCGAGCTGCTGTTCAACGAAGCGTTTCAGGCCGACTACCACGTGGTGGAGACCGTGGCCCACACCTTCGCGGCGCAGCTGTACGAGCCGGACGTGAGCTTCATCCTGGACATTGGCGGCCAGGACATGAAGGCCATGTGGGTGGACCACGGTGTGATCGTGAACATTTTGGTGAACGAGGCCTGCTCCAGCGGCTGCGGCTCCTTCCTGGAAAACTTCGCGTCCACGCTGAACATCCCCGTGGCGCAGATCGCGGAAAGCGCCTTCGCGTCCAAGAGCCCGGCGGTGCTGGGCAGCCGCTGCACGGTGTTCATGAACAGCAGCATCGTGACCGAGCAGAAGAACGGCAAGGTCCCGGCCGATATCATGGCCGGCCTGTGTCGCAGCATCATAGAGAACGTGTTTACCAAGGTCATCCGCCTGTCCAACGTGGACGAGCTGGGCGAGCACATAGTGGTCCAGGGCGGCACCTTCCGCAACAACGCGGTGCTGCGGGCCTTCGAGCAGTACGCTGGCCGCCCGGTCACCCGCGCCCCGTACCCGGGGCTCATGGGCGCCATTGGCGTGGCGGTGCTGACCCGCCACCATATGGAGGGCACGGGCGTGTTCGGCGAGTCCGATCACGCTGCGTCGGGCGAAAGCGCCGGCCCGCGGCGTTCCCGGTTCATCGGGCTGGATGCGCTGGACGACTTCACGTACCAGCAGGAATCGGGCCTGGTGTGCACGTTCTGCGCCAACCACTGCAACCGCACCTGCGTCACCTTTGCCCGGGGCAACACCTTCGTCATTGGCAACCGGTGCTCCATGGGCCAGGTGCTGGGCGATCCCAAGGACGCCGCCGTGCGGGACGCGCTGCGGGCGGTCCGAGGACGGGAAACGGTGCCGAACCTGTTCGACGAGCGCCAGGAGCTGTTGTTCCGCGACTGGCCCTGCGATCCGGTGCTGCCGGAAAACGGCCAGGTGGTTGGCCTGCCCCGCGCCCTGATGCTGTGGGAGACGGCTCCCTTCTGGACCACGTTCTGGCGCAGCCTGGGATACACGGTGCGCCTGAGCCGCCTGAGCACCCGCGCGCTGTACGAGGAGGGGCTGAGCGCTGTTTCGTCCGACACGGTCTGCTTCCCGGCCAAGCTGGTCCACGGGCATTTGCGGGATTTGCATCGGAAGAAGGTGGACTTCATATTCATGCCCACCATCACCGCGGTTGAATCGGAAAACACCGAGCCTACCAGCCAGTCCGTCTGCGCCGTGGTCAAGGGGTACCCCATGGTGGTGCGCAATTCTGACAATCCGGAGCGGCGCTGGGGCGTTCCCTACCACAATCCGCTGTTCCACTGGTTCACTGCGGCGGACCGGGAGCGGCAGCTGTGCGTGTACTTGCAGGACGAGTTTGGCGTGGATCCCAAGTACACCCGGGCAGCCATTGCCCAGGCGGACGCGGCCCAGACGGCGTTCGCCGCTGCGCTGACGGAGCGGGGGCAGCAGGTGCTGGACCAGGTGGCTGCTGACGGGAGCTACGCGGTGGTGCTGGCCAGCCGTCCCTATCAGAATGACGCCCTGGTCAACCACGACCTGCCCAAGATCTTTACCGAGCAGGGCATTCCCGTGCTCACGGCGGACTCCCTGCCGGGCGTGAACCAGGTTGACCTGCGCTGCACGCTGATCGACATTGCCAACAACTACCATGCGCGCATGATTTCGTCCGCCATGCTTGCCGCTGAAAGCCCGCATCTGGAGTACGTGCAGCTGGTGAGCTTCGGCTGCGGCCACGACGCCTACCTGTCCGATGAGATCGTGCGTCTTATGGGCGAGATCTCCGGCAAGGCGCCGCTGATCCTGAAGGTGGACGAGTCCGACGTGACCGGTCCGCTGCGCATCCGCGTGCGCTCCTTCGTGGAGACCGTGGGCATGCAGCGCAGCCAGGGAGGGGAGCGCGAGGTTTTCGCCCCGAAGGACCCTTACCATTCCAAGTTCACCAAGGACATGAAGGACGAAAAGCTCATCCTGGTACCCAATACGTCCCATGCCTTCAGCATGCTCATGGCCGCGGCCTTTGCCAAGCAGGGGTTCCGGACCGAGTCGCTGGAGGTGGGTCGCGACGAGGCCATTCGCCTGGGGAAGAAGTACGTGCACAATGACATTTGCTTCCCGTGCCAGATCGTGGTGGGCGAGGCGCTGGCGGCGCTGGCCAGCGGCCGGTACGACCTGGACAACGTGGCCATTGCCATGGGCAAGTACATCGGCGACTGCCGGCTGACCCACTACACGGCGCTGCTGCGCAAGGCCATGGATGCGGCGGGGTTCGAGCAGGTGCCCATTATCACCAACGACGACGTGGACTATCGCAACGTGCATCCGGGGTTCAAGATGAGCTTGATGTCGGCCATGCGCATTGCCTTCGGCCTGCCCATGATCGATGCGCTGGAGGAGCTGCTGCGGAAGATGCGGCCTTACGAGCTGGAGCCTGGCGCGGCTAACGCGGCCTTTGACCAGGCGCTGCAGCTGACCATGGACGGCCTGCGTGAGGGCGGCATTGGCGGTATGGAGCGCGGCTTTGCCCAAGGCATCGAGATTATGCGGGGCGTGCGCTACGACCGGTCCGAGCCGCGGCCCACGGTGCTGATCGTGGGCGAGTACCTGCTGAACTTCCATCCCGGCGCCAACCACGATATTGAGGATTACCTGGAGCGCAACGGCTTGGAGGTCATCGAGGCGCGCATGACCGACGTGATCCGCAAGACCTACTTCTACCGGGATGCCCAGAACCGGGAGTACAAGGTCAGCCGCCCGCTGCCGGAGAAGCTGCGGCTGCGGGTGGAGAACGGCATGTTCGACCGAGCCCATGACCTGTGCGATCGCATTGCCAGCGCCCATCCGCTGTACGAGCCGGCCACGCGCATGCAGGACCTGGTGAAGGCCAGCGATCCCATCATCCACCACACCTTTGACGCGGGCGAGGGCGTGCTGATCCCCGGCGAGATCCTGCATCACGCGGCCCGGGGCTGCCGGTCCTTCGTGATCCTGCAGCCCTTCGGGTGCCTGCCCAACCACGTGGTGGGACGCGGTATATCGAAGCGGCTGAAGGAGCTGTACCCGGATGCGCAGATCCTGCCGCTGGATTACGACCCGGACGTGAGCTTTGCCAACATCGAGAACCGCCTGCAGATGCTGATCATGACCGCCCGCTCCCGCGGCCGCTGATGCGGCGCGCGGCGCGGGGGCGGCCTGCGGCTTCGGGCGGCGCTGCGGTGCCAGGCGGCGGCCTGCGGCGGCGCCATGCCATGCAATCGCGGTTGCTGCGCGAAAGCGGGCGTGGGGGCTGGTATTTTTCGCCCAGATGTGGCACAATGTTCGTCCGAGCTTGAGTGCTCGCATCCGGTCGATTGGCGCAGCGGGAGCGCAGGTGCCTTACAAGCACAAGGTCGGGGGTTCAAATCCCTCATCGACCACCAAACTGCCAGGTCAGGGCTTCGTGCCCTGGCCTTTTTTGTTGTCCGGAGGCTGGGGTCTACCAGAGGGTTATAGGACAAAAAGTGTGTCTATTTCAGCGTATATTCCCAGGTCAGGTT
>JAUNCQ010000059.1 GCA_030526515.1 Coriobacteriia bacterium | reverse complement strand
GAGGGCAAGATGAGCGTGGTGTCCAGCGCCAAGTTCATGTGGAAGATCCTGCACCTGCCCATGGAGTTCTTCTCGCAACGCTACGCCGCGGACATCGTGGCCCGCTCCATGTCCAACTCCCAGGTGGCCCAGCGCATGGTGGGCCAGCTGGCACCGCTGCTCATCAACTTCGCCATGCTGCTGGTCTACCTGGTGGTCATGGTGAGCTACTCACCCCTCCTGGCCGGCATCGGCGTGTTCTCCACGGCCCTGAACATCTACGTTGCGCGCATCATCTCCAACAAGCGCGTCAACATCACCCGCGTCCAGATGCGCGACAAGGCCAACCTGCAGAGCACCACCATGTCGGGCATATCCATGATCGAGACCATCAAGGCCGCCGGCGCGGAAAGCGGTTTCTTCGAGCACTGGGGCGGCTTCCAGGCGGGAGCCAACACCCAGACCGTCAAGTTCGCCCGCGTCAACCAGTACCTGGGCCTGATCCCCCAGTGCATTTCGTCCCTCATGAACACCGCCGTGCTCATGCTGGGCGTGACGTTCGTGGTTCAGGGCGAATTCACCGTGGGCATGGTCCTGGCGTTCCAGGGCTTCCTGTCCCAGTTCGCCGCACCGGCCCAGAGCCTGATAGGCACCATGCAGGGCTTCCAGGAGATGCGCACCGACATGGAGCGCATCAAGGACGTCATGAACTACGACGAGGACCCGGGGCTTGACTCCCCCGAGCTCGAGCAGGGCGCGCCGTGCCGCAAGCTCAGCGGCCACGTGCGCCTGGACAACGTGTCCTTCGGCTACTCCCCTCTAGCGGATCCCCTGATCAAGGACCTGTCCATTGACGTGCCCGCCGGCAGCAGCATCGCATTCGTGGGCCCGTCCGGCTGCGGCAAGTCCACCGTGGCCAAGCTGGTGTCCGGCCTGTACCAGCCCTGGGAGGGCCAGGTCAGCTTCGACGGCAAGCCCGCGCTGGAGCATCCGCGAGAGATCCGCAGCGCCTCCATCGGCGTGGTCGACCAGGACATCGTGCTCTTCAACGACACCGTGGCCAACAACATCCGCCTGTGGGACGCATCCCTGAAGGACGCGGAGATCATGCGCGCCGCCCAGGACGCCCGCATCCACGACGACATCCTCAGCCGCGACGGCGGCTACGACCACATGGTGCTGGAAGGCGGCAAGGACTTCTCCGGCGGCCAGCGCCAGCGCATAGAGATCGCCCGCGCCCTGGCGGCGGACCCCACCATCCTGATCATGGACGAGGCCACCAGCGCCCTTGATGCCAAGACGGAGGGCGAGGTCATGCGCGCCATCAAGGACCGCGGCGTGACCTGCATCATCATCGCCCACCGCCTTTCGGCCATCCGCGACTGCGACCAGATCGTGGTCCTGGACAAGGGCCGCATTGCGGAGCAGGGAACCCACGAGCAGCTGTACAAGGCCGGCGGCACCTACACGCGCCTGGTAACGCAGGAATAGGAGGCCGCACATGAATTGGTTCGAAAGCCAGATAAACGAGCGTCGCGACCGCGACCTGGAGATGTTCGACCGCGCCATGCGCGATCTATCCGCCGCCGTCACCGGAAGGGACGCGGCTGCCGTCGACGACGACGCCCGCATGTCCCACAACGCCATCCTGGCGGTGCTGGCCTACTACGGTGTGCGCCCCCTGGAGGCTCCCCCGGAGATGACCGACCTGCGCCAGGTGGCCGAGTACCACCTGCGTCCCAGCGGCATCCGCTTCCGCACGGTCAGGCTGCCCAAGGGCTGGTACAAGGACGCCGTGGGCCCGCTGGTTGCCCTGGACAAGGACGAAAAGCCCGTGGCGCTCCTCCCCGGCCGCTGCGGCGGATACACCTACACCGACCCGAACACAGGCAAGAAGGTCCGCGTGGACGCCAAGACCGCCCAGAACATCTCCAACGAGGCCTGGTGCTTCTACCGCCCCTTCCCCCAGGAGAAGATGGGTCCCAAGGACATACTGATGTTCATGATGCGCTGCCTGGAGACCGCGGACTACCTGTTCATTGCCGCGGCCACCCTTGTCGTCACTCTGCTGGGCACCATCCTGCCCCGCGTGAACCAGATCGTCTTCGGCCCGGTCGTGAAGTCCGGCAACACAGAGATCGTGGCGGCCGTGGCGTGCCTGCTGATCTGCGTCACTTTCGCCCAGCTGCTCATAACCGCCGCCAAGGACATGCTCATAACGCGCGTGGGCACCAAGCTATCCGTTTCCGTGGAGGCCGCCGCCATGATGCGCATGCTGTCATTGCCGGCGTCCTTCTTCAAGCACTACACGGCAGGCGACCTGTCCATGCGCCTTTCCGCGGTGAACTCCATCGCGCAGGTCATCCAGTCGGTGGTCCTGTCCACGGCGCTGACATCGCTGTTCTCGCTGTGCTACATCGCGCAGATCTTCACCATCGCCCCGGCGCTGGCGCTGCCGGCGTTCATCGTCATTGCCACCAACTGCGTGGTGGGCATCATCACGGCGCTGCTGCAGGTCAAGGTCTCGCTCCAGAAGCTGGAGTATACCGCCGAGCTGCAGGGCTGGCTGTTCACCCTCATCGGTGGCATCCAAAAGATCAAGGTGGCCGGTGCCGAGCGCCGCGCCTTCTCCACGTGGGCGCAGCGCCATCAGAAGCTGGCACGCCTCACCTACAACGGACCGCTGATGCTGCGCCTCTCCGGCACCATCCAGACCCTGGTGAGCGCCCTGGGCACCATGCTCATCTACTACTGCGCCGTCGACGGTGACGTGACCACGGCCCAGTACATGGCCTTCTCGTCCGCGTTCGGCATGGTCTCCGGCGCGTTCACGGCCCTCACCGGCGCCGCGAACCAGCTGGCCAGCATCCAGCCCTTCCTCAAGATGGCCGAGCCGCTCCTGCAGACCAAGCCGGAGATCTCCCAGAACAAGGAGGTCCTGCGCAACATCTCCGGCGGGTTCGAGATGGAGAACGTGACCTTCTCCTACAAGGAGGGCCAGCCTCCCATCCTGAACGGCCTGTCCCTGAAGGTGGAGCCCGGCGAGTACGTGGCCGTGGTGGGACGCACCGGCTGCGGCAAGTCCACGCTCATGCGCATGCTGCTGGGCTTCGAGGAACCCCAGCGCGGCGCGGTCTACTACGACAAGCGCGACCTGTCATCCGTGGACATCCCCAGCCTGCGCCGCAACATCGGCGTGGTGCTGCAGGACGGAAAGCTCTTCCAGGGCGACATTTACTCCAATATCGCCATCTCCACCCCGGGCCTGACCATGGACGAGGCGTGGGAGGCTGCCAAGCTGGCGGGCATCGACGACGACATCCGCGCCATGCCCATGGGCATGCACACCCAGATGGGCGAAGGCGGCACCGGCCTTTCCGGCGGCCAGCGCCAGCGCCTCATGATCGCCCGCGCCATTGCCTGCAAGCCCAAGATCCTCATGTTCGACGAAGCCACCAGCGCCCTGGACAACGTGACCCAGCGCATTGTGTGCGAAAGCCTGGACAAGCTGGAGTGCACCCGCCTGGTCATTGCCCACCGCCTGTCCACCATCCGCACCTGCAACCGCATCCTGGTGCTGGACCAGGGCAAGATCGCCGAGGACGGAACCTACGACGAGCTCGTGGAGCTGGGCGGCATCTTCGCCGAGCTGGTAGAGCGCCAGCAGGCCTAGTGGAGACGCCTCCATATTCCTTCCGCAAAACAAGCACATATGTGCATTGCACCTGATGAGTCACACAAATACAATGAACCCTATTGGTACCCGCCCCGGGCACGAGCCCGGGGCGGGCGCATTTCAGCAAGAAAGGAGCGCCCCATGAAGGACGCACAGCAGTTCCTGGCCGACATTCGCCAGGACAAGGACCTGGCAGCTGAGCTCGAGGCCCTGGCCACCCGCATGAAGGAGCAGCCGACCTCGGAAGAGGACCATCAGGCCGCCGACCTGGAGGCCCTCGTGGCCTTCGCCCGGGAGCACGGCTACCAGCTCGAGGCCGAGGACCTGGCACTGCAGACCGCCACGAACCGCGAGGTGGACGACGCCCAGCTCGACACCGTTTCCGGCGGCGGACGCGGATCGTGCATGTTCAAGTTCGGATGCATACTCTCGCTCATGAACTGCTTCATTTCCGACGAATGCTCTGCACTCCCCTACTGCAACGACGTAAACAGGTAGGCAGCCAAGCAGACGCCTTCACCGAGCTGGTAGAGCGCCAGCGAGCATGACGAGCGTCGCCAACCAAGAAAGGAGCGCCCCATGAAGGACGCACAGCAGTTCCTGGCCGATATTCGCCAGGACAAGGACCTGGCAGCCGAGCTCGAGGCCCTGGCCTCCAGCATGAAGGAGCAGCCGGTCTCGGAGGAAGACCACCGGGCTGCCGACCTGGAGGCCCTCGCGGCCTTCGCCCGGGAGCACGGCTACCAGTTCGAGGCCGAGGACCTGGCGCTGCAGACCGCTACGAACCGCGAGGTGGACGACGCCCTGCTCGACACCGCTTCCGGCGGCAGGGAGGACTGGTGCCTCCTCGACTACGCGTGCGCGTTCACGTTCATGTCCTGCTTCGCGTCCAACGAATGCACCGTGGGCAACGTCTGCAACAACGAGCTGCGCTAGGCGGACGAGCTCGAGCCCAGGGCGAAAGCCCCCTGCAAGAACCACCATAAGAAATCAGGAGAAGAAAACCGTGCGCTACATCCTTAACAACGACTATTACATCTGCGGCTGGCGCAACCTGCCCTACGCCATCATGGACAAGAAGAAGGGCGAAGCCAAGCCCATGGACCAGGCTCAGCTCGAGCTCGTGTTCAAGTGCAGCGGCAAGAAGGACATCGACCGCGACGCCCTGGACGAGGACCTCCGCGCGTTCCTGGACATGCTCCTGGAGCACGGGGTGGTGCGCGAAGCCGAGGAGGGCGAGCGCCGCACCCTCGCCTACACCGAGTACAAGGGCGTCTACAAGAGCTCCGTGCAGTGGTCCATCACCGGCAAGTGCAACTACAAGTGCAAGCACTGCTTCCAGTCCGCCCCCGAGGGCGTCCTGGGCGAGCCCACCCTGGAACAGTGCATGGACATCATCGCCCAGCTGGACAAGTGCGGCATCAAGAACGTTGCCCTTACCGGCGGCGAGCCGCTGATCCGCGACGACTTCTTCCAGATCGTGGATGAGATCACGCGCCGCGGCATGTACGTCACCACCATCTACTCCAACGGCAAGCTGCTGACCGACGAGTTCCTGGACCAGCTGGACGCCCGCAACCTCAGGCCCGCCTTCCAGATCAGCTTCGACGGCGTGGGCTACCATGACTGGCTCCGTGGCGTGGAAGGCGCCGAGGAGATCGCCATCGCCGCCATGCGCCGCCTTAAGGATCGAGGCTTCCCGTTCAGCGCCGCCATGGGCATCTGGCGTGAAAACCAGGGCAGCCTGCGCGAGAGCGTCAAGCTACTGGGCTCCCTGGGCTGCCGTGGCCTGAAGCTGCAGCAGAACATGCCCCAGGGCGAATGGGCCAACGAAACCGAGCACTTCCTGTCCTATGACGAAACCCTCCAGATCTACCTGGACTACCTGCCCTTCTACAAGGAGGACGGCATGCCCGTGGACATCCAGATGGAGGGCTTCTTCTCCTACACCAAGGACCTGGGCTGGAGCCTGGTCTCCGACCGCCATGCCACGGAGGAGATGCTGGAGGTCATGCCTCCCTGCGGCGTCATCCAGACCTCCCTCTACATCGGCCCCAACGGCGCCATCACGCCGTGCATGTCCATGTGCGGCGCCGAGGTGGAGGCCCAGTTCCCCAACATGTTCGAAACCCCGCTGGAGGATATCCTGACCGACTCCAGCTACACCAGGCTCACCAGCCACCGCGCCAAGGACGTGCTCGACCACACCGAGAAGTGCCGTGACTGCGCCTACCGCTGCCAGTGCTGCTCCGGCTGCCGCGCCTTCGCAGTGGGCGCCGAGGGCACCGACTACCTGGGCATCGACCCCATCACCTGCAAGATCCTCACGGAAGGCTGGGGCGAAAAGCTCGAGGAGGTCGCCGACGCCCTGTTCGAGCGCGCCACCGAGGAAAAGGCACGCGCCCTGTACGACCCCAACTACACGCCGGACCTGTGCTAGAGGCTGCACGCGCTGAATCCGGAATTGAGTCAACGTGGACGATTCAGAAAGGACTGAACCATGAAAAACACAAAGCAATTCCTTGAGGATCTGCAGCAGGACAAGGACCTGGCTGCCGCTCTTGAAGCCCTGGCTCCCGAGCTGGAGGAAAAGTATGCCCAGGTGGAAGATGCGGCCGCAGCTCAGCTGGAGGCAATCGTCTCCTTTGCCAAGGAGCACGGCTACGAGGTAGACCCCGAGGAGCTGGCCATGGATGCTGCCGCCAACCGCGAGGTGGACGACGCCAACCTGGCTGACATTGCGGGCGGCGGTCGTGGCTGGTGCGCACTCAACTACACCTGCTTGGTAACTTTTAACAGCTGCGTTGTCTCCAATGAGTGCAGGAGCACGAGCGAATGCAAAGACAGGGCCTGGTAGCTGCAAGGCAAAGGGCTTCGATCACGAGGAATACGTGCTCTACATCCTCAACAGCGACTATTTCATCTGCGGCTGGCGCGACCTGCCCTACGCCCTGATGAGCCAACAGGAAAGGACCATACATGAAGGACGCAAAGCAATTCCTGGCCGACCTGCAGGAAAACGCCGATCTGGCGACTGCCTTCAGCACCGCCTCCGCCGAGCGGAAGGCTAGTGGAGCTGAGCTCTCCGATGAAGAAGAGCTGGAGTTCCTGACTTCCTTCGCCACGGAGCACGGCTACGAGGTCGAGCCCGAGGAGCTGTCCCTGGCCATCGCAACTAATCGCGACGTCGACGACTCAGCCCTCGCCAACATCGCCGGCGGCAGCGGCAAGGGCTGGTGCGCCGCACTGTGGGCATGCCTTTTGGTGCTGAACAACTGCGTGGTCTCGGATGAGTGCAGGTATAACGAAAGCTGCGACGATCTGGCCGCATAGCCTCGAACGCAGAGCCCAGCACAACGTTGGCGCCCGCCCCAAGGAAAGGATTCATCCATGAAGGATACGAAGAAGTTCATCGAGGACCTGAAGGATAGCAAGGAGCTCGCTGCGGCCTTCGAGGCACTGGCGTCCCAGATCGAGGCAAAGATCGCCCAGGCCGAGGACGCCCCCGCAGCTCAGATGGAGGCCGTGGTCGCCTTCGCAAAGGAGCACGGCTACGAGGTCGAGCCCGAGGAGCTGGCATTCCATAGCGCCACCAACCGCGAAGTCGATGATTCGGTCCTGACCGACGTGGCAGGCGGCGGTCGAGGCCGCAACTGCATGGTCGACTACGCCTGCGGGCTCATATTCAACAACTGCGTGGTCAATCACGAATGCCCCTTCGCCCTGTCGTGCGAAGGAAACGCGGCCTAGTCGACCCAGCGCCGTCTCAGGAAACGCAGAGCCCCGCCGGGACCCGCCAGCAATAAGGCGGATCCCGGCGGGGCTTCTTTGCGCAACGGGCCCTTCACCCCAGGCAGAGCCCCGGTATTGATGTTTCCGATAACTCGGCGTGAATTATTTGGAGGTCCCCACGCTCCCCCGCTCCAGTACACTACTCCACGTATTCATACCCGCTAACTATGGTTTCACGGTCACGGCCCGCAGCAGAACACGCCGCCCTCCTGACCGCACGTGAGGAAATACGATGGACGAGTCTTCCTTCGCCAGCTTGGCAAAAGAAATCGCCGGCCTGACCGGCATCGACCGCACGCGCAACGACGCATGGGGCTACTCCACCAAGGCCATCCACGGCTACCAGGGCCGCGACCCGCAGACCGGGGCCATCAGCTACCCGCTGTACCAGAGCGCCACCTTCGCCCACCCCGCCCTGGGCGAATCCACCGGCTTCGCCTACAGCCGCTGCGGCAACCCCACGGTCCTGGAGCTGGAGAACACCATCGCCCAGCTGGAAGGCGGCCTGAAGGCCCTGGCCTTCAGCAGCGGGACGGCGGCAATATCGACCCTGCTCAAGCTGTTCGGCTCCGGCGACTGCATCCTTGCCTGCGACGACATCTACGGCGGCACCTACCGCCTGTTCCACGACGTATACCAGGACCGCTACGGCATGGAGTTCGACTTCGTGGACTTCACCGACCTGGATGCCGTGCGAGCGGCGCTAGCAGCCCACCCGAACACCCGGGCCTTCTTCGTGGAAACGCCCACCAACCCCATGATGCACGTGTTCGACATCCGGGCCCTGGCCGACCTGGCCCACCAGCACAACGCCATCCTGGTGGTGGACAACACCTTCCTGACCAGCTACTTCCAGCGCCCCTTCGACCTGGGCGCCGACGTGGTGGTCTACAGCGGAACCAAGTACCTGTGCGGCCACAACGACGTGATCTGCGGATTCACGGTGCTTAAGGACGAAACCCTCCTGCAGCGCCACTTCACGGACTACATGAGCGAGGGCAGCGCGCTACCGCCCTTCGAGGCATGGCTCATGCTCCGCAGCCTCAAGACCCTGTCCGTGCGCATGGACCGCCAGGAGCAGAACGCCTGCAGGATCTGCGAGTTCCTGAAGCAGCACCCCCACGTCGCCGACGTCTACTACGTGGGCGATCCCGACCACCCCGACTACGAGCTGTCCACCCGCCAGTGCTCGGGATTCGGCGCCATGATCAGCTTCCGCGTGGACACCCACCAACGTCTGCTGGACGTCCTCGAGCGGGTGAAGATCATTGCCTTTGCCGAAAGCCTGGGCGGCACCGAAAGCCTGATCACCTTCCCCCAGGTTCAGACCCACGGCTCCATTCCCGACGAAATGACCGATGCCCTGGGCATCGACGACCGCCTGCTGCGCCTGAGCGTGGGACTGGAGGACGTGGACGACCTGATCAGCGATCTGAGCGCCGCCCTGGCCTAGCAGCATCGACGAGCACCGAAAGGACCCATCTTGACCCGCTACGACTTCGACGCTCCCGTGGAGCGCCACGGCACCGACTCCCTGAAGTTCGACCGCGCGGTATCACGCCATCGCTCCCCCGACCTGCTGTCCCTGTGGGTAGCGGACATGGACTTCGCCCTGCCGCCGGAGATCACGGAGCCCCTGGCCCAGCGCGCCCTCCACGGCATCTTCGGCTACACCGAGCCCGGCGACTCCTACTTCGCCGCGGTGAACAATTGGCTGAGCAGGCGCCACGGCTGGAGCGCTCCCCAGAAGTGGTTCACCCTGACCCCAGGCGTGGTCTTTGCCCTGGCCATGGCCGTCCGCGCCTTCACCGAGCCGGGCCAGGCCGCGCTCGTCCAGCAGCCGGTGTACTACCCCTTCAGCGAAGTGGTGAAGGACAACGACCGCAAACTGGCCAACGCCCCGCTCACCTACCAGGACGGCAGGTTCCAGGTCGACTTCGATGCCTTCGAGCAGACCATCGTGGACCAGGACGTGAAGCTGTTCCTGCTGTGCAACCCCCACAACCCGGTGGGCCGCGCCTGGACGGCCGACGAGCTGAACCGCATGTGCCAGATCTGCCTGAAGCACCAGGTCGTCATCGTGAGTGACGAAATCCACATGGATTTCGCCCGCCCGGGCTTTGCCCACACCTCCGTGGCAACCCTGGGGGACGACGTGCTGGACCGCTGCGTCATCTGCACCAGCGCCGGCAAGACCTTCAACTTGGCAAGCCTCCAGACCAGCAACATAGTCATCCCCAACGCCGAGCTGCGCCGCAAGTTCAACCATCAGAAGGCCGCTGCGGGCTACAGCCAGCTGAACGCCATGGGCCTGCTGGCCACGCAGCTGTGCTATGAGCGGGGCGAAAGCTGGCTCGATCAGCTGAAGGACTACCTAGAGGGCAACTGGCAGCTGCTGGAGGACCACCTGGCCGCCCACGCGCCCCAGCTGCACCTGGTGCCCGCCGAAAGCACGTACCTGGCCTGGATCGACTGCCGGTGCCTGGGACTGTTCGGCAGGAAGCTGAAGCGGTTCATCGAAGACCAGGCGGGCCTGTGGCTGGATTACGGCGACATGTTCGGCTCCGACGGCGACGGCTTCATCCGCATCAACCTGGCCACCCAGCGCGCCTACCTGAGCCAGGCCCTGACCCAGCTCACCGACGCCATCGCGGCCCTGGACGCCGCGAAGCAAGATTAATCAAATCGACCGGGAGCGCGGCTCCGCAGCGGAGCACCGCGCTCCCGGTCGACGCATTACGCCATGCAGCTTCCGCAGCAGGACGCCATCTGAACGCCCGCCGGCGTTGCGGCCAGGCCGCCCTTGCCGGTCTCACGCAGGTCAGAGGGCATGGTGCGGCCTATGCTCCGCATAGCATCGAAGACCTGGTCCGCCGGAATCTTGCTGCGGATGCCCGCCATGGCCATGTCCGCCGAGGTGACGGCGTTCACGGAGCCTATGACGTTGCGCTTCACGCAGGGCACCTCCACCAGGCCGGCCACAGGGTCGCACACCAGGCCCAGGAGGCCCTTGAGCGCCAGCGCCGCCGCATGGCACACCTCATCGGGGCTGCCGCCCTGCAGGTAGGCCAGCGCGCCCGCCGCCATGGCCGATGCGCTGCCGATCTCGGCCTGGCAGCCGCCCTCGGCGCCGGACAGGCTGGCGCGAATGGCAATCACCCCGCCAATGCCCGCGGAAACGTACAGTGCCTCCACCATCTTCTGGTCGGACAGGCCCAGCTTCTCCTGGGCTGTGATCAGGCAGGCGGGAACCACGCCGCAGGAGCCGGCCGTGGGCGATGCCACGATTCGCTTCATGCATGCGTTGGACTCCGCGATCTTAAGCGCTCGCACGCTGACGGAGGACACGAACCCGCCGCTGAGCAGCTGCCCCGCCTCCTTGCGGGCCGCCAGCTTGGCAGCGTCGGTGCCCACCATGCCGCTGGCGGACCGAAGCTCCGGGTCATACTCGGCGTCGGAGTCCTTCATGGCCTGCCACATGGCGCCCATCCGGGCAAGGGAGTCCTCCCGCGAAAGCGCGGATTCCTTGCAGTCCTCCTCCAGAACGACCTCCCACAGGGGCTTGCCGTCCTCCTGGGCAATGCGGACGATTTCCTCAAGCGATCCGTACATCCCTACACCTGCCTATTCCGCTTCCCCGTCAACGCACTCCGCCGGCTCGAGCAGCGAATAGTACGTGACCTTCGTGATTCCCTCAAGATGCTCCAGCCACTGGACGGCCTGGGGCGGGACCTCCTGGTCGCACTCTATGACCATGACCGCATTGCCGCCCCTGCCGCTGCGATGCAGCTGCATGGTGGCAATGTTCACGGACTTGTGCTGCAGCATGGAGGTGACCTCGGCAACATGACCCGGCTGGTCCACATTGTGGACGATGAGCGTCGGGGTCAGCCCGCTGAAGCCCGCCTCCAGGCCGTCGAGCTCGGTGATCATGATCCTGCCCGCGCCCACCGACGCGGCAACGACCTCCAGCTCCCTGCCGTCCTGGCCCGTCAGGTTCAGGCGCACGGAGTTCGGATGCACCTGGTCGCCCAGGTCAACGCCCTCGAAGGAAACCTCCATCCCCCGCGCCGCCGCAATGTCCAGGCTGCGAGGGATATCCGGGGCATCTACGGCCATCCCCATCAGGCCCGCCACCAGGGCGCGGTCGGTGCCGTGGCCCTTGCCGGTGTCCCTGAACGACCCGTGGAGCCCTATGCGGGCCGCCGCCACGGACGACCCCAGCAGCTTGCGGGAAACCCTGCCGATTCGCACCGCGCCCGCGGTGTGGGAGCTGGACGGACCCACCATGACGGGCCCGACTATGTCGAAGATGTTCATGACTCTCCTTCGTACCGATTAGGTGCCATACCATAGCCCAACAAAGCCCCCGGCGCAAAGCACGGCAACCGTCCTTAATCCAGCTGAAACGGCTTGTTTGCCATCAGGCAACAGCAGGCCCGCCCCGCAGGCCCCCAAACCCGCCGCCTACTTTGTCACGACGGTAACAAATGCCTCGTCATGCTATACTGAGCGCAGAAGGGACGTAGTATCTACCGTGGCGGTTTTCGTCCAAGGGGGCGAAATCTCCGCCAGCAATACCAACGTCATCCGAAAGATCGGGAGGATCAAAACCGTGGGTTTCCAAGCACGGCATAGCAGGCGTCACAAAATGCCTTCCGCTCTGAACGCCCTGAAGAGACTGACCCTGGCCTTCATCATCATGGCCATGGTGGGAGCCCTGTGCCCCCTGCCATCCTTCGCCATTGAGCGACAGGTCATCCGCCTGGGCTACTACGACCAGCCGGGCCTGACCGAGGGCATGGGAGACGACCAGCGCAAGAGCGGCTACGCCTACGACTACCTCCAGCGCATCTCCGACTACACCGGCTGGAAGTACGAGTACGTCTACGGCGAGCTGCCGGAGCTCTACGAAAAGATGGACCAGGGCGAAGTGGACATGATCGCCGGCGTGTCCCCCAACGACAAGACGGCATCCAAGGCCGAGTTCGCCAACCAGCCCATCGGCAAGCGCAACTGCACCATATACAAGGCCCAGGACGACGACTCCATCGCCCCCGGCTTCATGGCCAGCTTCATCGGGAAACGCATCGGCGTGGTGGAGGGCTCCTCCAGCCAGACGTTCCTGAAGAAGCACCTGAAGAAGAACGTGGTCTCCTGCAAGGTGGTGACCTTCGCCGACCAGGATGCCATGGTGGAGGCCCTGGCCAACGACCAGATCGACGCCCTCACCGCCATGGACATTGACGTGAGCAAGGTCCCCGGCATCACCGAGTGCCTGACCATTGCCCAGGACGACTTCTACGTCTGCGTGGCCCCCAGCAAGCGCACCATCCTGCGCGGCCTCAACGAAGCCGACGCCCAGCTGCGCAACGAAGACCCCCACTTCCTGGAGCAGCTCTACTCCCGCTACTATCAGAAGGAAGCCGCCAGCGTGGCCCAGTCCGACAAGGAAAAGGCCTGGCTGCGCGTGCACGACCAGCTGCGCATAGGCTACCTGGAGGACTACCTGCCCTTCAGCGCCACCGACGACAAGGGTCAGGTCACCGGCCTGCTGAAGGACTACCTGGAAACCCTGCAGGCCCAGCCGGAGCTGGAGAGCCTGGCCATGGAGGCCGTCCCCTACACGAACCTCCATGACGCCTACGATGCCCTGCAGTCGGGCGAAATCCACGTCCTCTTCCCCACCTACCAGGACACCTGGTACGCGGAGGGCCTGGACCTGCGCGAAAGCACCACGGTCTTCTCCCAGACCGCGGACCTGATCTTCACCGGCACCTACTCCGACGCGACGCTGGGCACCATTGCCATCTGCGCCGCCGACACGTCCATGGAAGGCTACGCCGCCCAGTTCTTCCCCAACAGCGAGCTGCTCATGTGCGACTCCTGGGAGGCGTGCATCGATGCCGTGAAGGGCGGCCGTGCGGGCAGCGCCCTCATGAACCGCTACAAGTCCTCCCAGCACCTGCAGCAGCCGGGCAACCAGGCCCTGCGTTCTACCAGCCTGAGCACCCCGTGCACCCTGTCCTTTTCGGTGAAGAGCACCGACGTGGAGCTGCTTTCCCTGATCAACCGTGGCATCCGCCTGATGGGCACCGAAGCCATTGACGGCGCCGTGAGCCGCTACACCTACTACAACTTCGACTACTCCCTGAGCAGCTTCCTGGCAGCGCACATCGAGCTCACCATCCTGGCGGTGGTGCTCTTCGTCCTGCTGCTGGTGGCCGCGTTCCTGTACTACATCCGCTCCTCCAAGAAGAGCCAGGACCAGCTGAACCAGGCAAAGGACCAGCTGACGGAGGCCCTGGCCCAGGCCGACTTCGCCAACGAGTCCAAGACCAAGTTCCTGTTCAACATGTCCCATGACATCCGCACCCCCATGAACGCCATCCTGGGCTTTGCGGATCTGCTGGAAAAGCACGACGACGACCCCCAGAAGCGCCACCAGTACACCGACAACATCAAGACCGCCGGCGGCTACCTGCTGGACCTGATCAACGAGGTGCTGGAAATGGCCCGCATCGAAAGCGGCAAGGCCAACCTGAACGAAGAGCCCGGCGACTACGTGGACATGCTTGACGCCGTGGAGGTCGTGCTCAGCGAAGTCAGCGGCGAAAAGAACCAGACGCTGACCAAGACCGTGAGCATCCAGCATCCCCACATCTTCTTCGACATCACCAAGGAGCGCACGATCTTCCTGAACGTGATCGGCAACGCCATCAAGTACACCCCGGCAGGCGGCACGGTCGAAGTGACCGTCACCGAGCAGCCCGGCCCTGACGCAGACACCATCATCCTGGAGAGCGTCATCAAGGACAACGGCATCGGCATGACCAAGGACTTCCTGCCCCACATCTTCGACAGCTTCT
>JAUNCQ010000089.1 GCA_030526515.1 Coriobacteriia bacterium | reverse complement strand
CGCGCCCGACGCCGTACCCGCCGCGCCAACGCCGCCCCGCGGCTCCAGCGGCGACGACGAGAACAACCGCGTGGCCGCCTTGGACTCCCGGCGCACCAGGCGCAGGCCCAGGCCGAACAGCACCACGAGCAGCAGCAGGAACAGCGCCACGGACAGATCGCTGCCGATGGACGCCAGCACGTCGTACGCACCATGGGCCACCACCGGCATGACCACGGCCAGCCGCAGGTTGCGCTGGCGCCCCGCGACATCGCCCCGCACGTCCGCCAGCTTGGCCTTGGCGTAGAAGCTGCCCATGAACACGGCGAACACCGCATGTCCGGGCATGGACGTGAGCGCACGGGCGATGCCGGTCGCAAATCCGTACTCGAACACGTAGATCACGTTCTCCAGCACCGCAAAGCCCAGGCTCACGAACACCGCGTACACGATGCCATCGAACAGGTAGTTGAACTCGCTGCTTCGCCACGTGGACTTCTTCAGGAACAGGAACTTGCATCCCTCCTCCACCAGCGCGACCACCAGGATGTTATGCGCCAGCAGATACGCCAGGCTCTGGTACCCCAGGGCCGTTCGCACGGGCGCATCCAGCGCGATCTCGATCACGCCCGCCAGCAGAGCCGATGCCGCACCCAGCGCGAACAGCTTCACCAGCAGCCCCACCGGCTCCTTCTCCACCGGGTCCTTGGCATACACGTAGCCCATCAGCACCAGGCCAGGCACCACCGCAATGGCAAGCAGAATCTCCATGGAAGCACCTGCTCCCTTCCGTCAAATCTAATTCTTCAGGACGAAATCCCCGTCGGCGTTTTCGTCCGCTAAGTTTTCACGCTACCTTACCACACCCGCCCAGGGGAGCCGAGAGCCTTCGAAGCGCAAGCTCCTTGCAGGTCCCGCGGCGCGACTCAGGGAACAGGGGGCTTGCGGGCGGCCTTCAGCGTGGCCTTCAGGCCATCGGAAACCCGGAAGCTCTCCACGCTCTTCTGGATGGCCTTGCGCCGGGTCCACTCGTCCAGGACTCCGTTGCCATCGCCGGCCGGGTGCAGCAGGTACGGCAGGACCGCCTCCGGCTGCTTGGCCGCACACTCGGCGAAGAACCATGCCCGCATCATGCGCAGATAGTAGTCCTCCGACGCGGCCTCCGGCACGTCCGCGTCCGCCCCCCTGCGTCCCGCAACCAGGTCCAGGAACTTCGGTTGGAACAGGTCGTCCAGGTAGTGCTGCATGAGCACGCCCATGCCGTAGCGGGCGGTGTACACGTGCTCGCTGCCGATCCACTGCCGCACCAGCCCAAGGGTGCGCTCAGGCTGCTGCATGAGCACCTTGGTGGGCAGCTGATCGCAGGTGGCCCAGTTGTCGACGAAGGGCAGGAACGCCTGGATGCGGCCCAGCGCCTGGTCGTAGCCCTTCAGGGTGCCAATGGCGAAAGAATGCAACTGATCTTCCTCGAACAGCCCATGGGGCACGGCGCCGAAGAACGCGTCTACGTCCGGGCGCTTGGCCAGCCGCTTGGCTATCTTGCGCAGGGCCGGCGTGCGCACTCCCGCGATCCGCTGCGGATCCAGGGACGGCAGCAGCTTGCGGGTGAACTCGGCGTATCCCGCATCCACCTGCGCGCAGAGCTCCCGTGCCACGAACTCCCCTACCGGCTCGTCAGCCAGGCCGGGCACGCCCTCCACCAGCACCTCCTCGAAGGGGCGGCTTGCCGCCTGGGCCAAAAGGGAGTCCTTCTGGTCTCGGGAAAGCTGCTTGAAGTAGGCCTCCGCGCTCATAGCACGCTGCTTGGTATGGAAGCGGGCCTGGGCCAGCAGGCTCACGGGCAGGCGCGCGCGGGTGTACTTGGCGCCCTTGCCGGCGTTATGGGTGGCAACGCGGGCCGGCACATCGGTGGAGTAGCCCGCGTACAGGGTGCCGTCAACGCACTCCAGCACGTACAGGTAGTGCTCGAACATGGATCCGTCCTTTCCGGGCCACGATCGCCCGGCCGAAAGTTTCGTCCTAAAGGGTACCACGGGCGCGGGCGGGCAAAAAACAAGCCGCCCGAAGGCGGCTTGCGCAGTGCGTGGTTGTGGCGAGCCTTAGAAGATGTCGCCGGATTCCTTGACCTCGGCAATGCCCTTCTTGTTGGTATAGCCGGTCAGGAACAGGGTCAGGGCGCCGTCGCCGGTGACGTTGCAGGCGGTGCCGAAGCTGTCCTGCAGGGCGAAGATGG
>JAUNCQ010000058.1 GCA_030526515.1 Coriobacteriia bacterium | reverse complement strand
GGTCGCTGGGACTGGCGTCCTAGGCGGGAATGTACGGAAAAACGTCAGCATCCCCGAATCAAACATTTGATTAACCTAAATCATCATTTCTTTCGCCCAGATCTGCTCAAAAACCCCAGCAGATCCAAGCGTTGGAAATTCGTCCAATATTCTGCTTTCAATGTGCTGTACACACCCAAGCGTCAGGGAACCCGAGCGGGTACGAGTAACAGTTTAGCGGATTCTTAACAGATATTACACGTAAACTTTGACTCATATCCATAGTATCAGGAATTACTGCGCAGCCTCTCATACCCTTCGAATAACTACACGTCTCTGACCTGGGCAAATGCAATAATCTTTCAAAGTGCTACCATAATATTGGCCGTTTGAGCGCCAGAAAAATTTCTTTATTCAAGCGGCCTTGGAAACCCTATTCGACAGGGCGGCAAGGTGGGAATTCCGGCGACATTACTCGGCGATAGTACATACTCGAGCCGTACAGCGCAGCTGCCGGATTGTGCATCAGAACGCGGTCCTTCACCACCAGGTAGGTCACCGGGGCGTCGGAATGCTTGATGAACAGGGTGTCGTGGCCGCAGCACAGGCCCACGATGACGTTCAGGTCGGTGCCCTCGTCGTTCAGGATCTTGGCCTGCATGATGGGGTTGCAGGTGGACTCGTGCTCGCCCGGGCGCACCTTCACGTTGTCGGGGATGCCGATCTTGCACTTGTCCACAGCGCCCACCTTGCACACCACGGCGCTGACGCTTTCGATGCCCTTGGCCTTCAGCATCTTGGCGAAGGTCTGAGTTTCCTTGCGCAGGCCCATGCACGTGGCCAGGCCCACCTTCTTGGCGCCGATCTTCTTGGCGAACAGCGCCACCTCCTCCACGCGGGTCAGGGCGCCGTAGTACAGGCCCTCGATCTCGGCCGCGGCCCGGAAGATCTTCTGGGTCTCCGGGTCGTTTGCGTAGATGTCGTTAGCTGCTTCGAAGTCCGCGTCCTCCGTATGGGTGGTCACGCAGAAGTCGGGCCACTCCTTGTCCAGGTGGTCGCAGTGGAACACGCCGCAGTTCGCGCAGCTCTTACCATCAACCAGCATAGCTTCCTCCTAGCGGGAATTCGGGAATGGGGCGAAAAGGAAGCCGCGCTCCCCTTTCGCCCCTTAGAACAGGCTGTGGCAGGCTTTGGCCTAGTCCTCCAGGCCCAGGTCCTTGTTCAGCAGGGCCACGGTCTCCGGGCCGCTGGTGGTGTTGGGCAGGCAGCGGTTGAAGCCCATGTCATGGAAGATCTTCTCCACGCGGGCCCAGTCCTTGGCCAGCTCGACGTCGGCCACGGGCATGCCGCCCACGTACAGGATGATGTCGCCGATGCCGGCCTCGATGCACTTCTCACGCATGCCCTCGCAGTCGATGGCGCCCATGCCGTACATGGACGAGCACAGGATGGCGTCAGCGTCAGACTCGATGGCGGCGTTGATGAACTCCTCCTGCGGCACCACGGCGCCCAGGAAGGAAACCTTGTATCCGGCCTGCTTGAAGGATTCGCTCAGAACCCATGCGCCGATGGTGTGGCAGTCAGAGCCGATGGTGCCGATGACCACGGACTTGTTCGGAGTCTTCTTCTCACTCATGTTCATGCACCTTCTTCTTTACTTGTACAGGTCTTTGCCGTAGGGGGCGATGCGGGATGCGAACTGCAGGTCGCTGACCAGCATGTCGAAGGACAGGTCGCGGCCTTCCTTCTTCGCACGGCCCTCGAGCTTCTTGCGGTGGTAGTCGATGACGTCCTGCGGGATGGGCAGGTCGCCCGGATCCCAGTAGCGCTGGGCCTGCTCGTCGTCGCGCATCAGGCGGACCTTCTGCTTGGCGGGCTGCCACGGGGTCAGCATGGTGTCGATCCAGCCGGCCTCGACGCCCTTGATCATGGCCTGAACAACGTCGCCGTCTGCAATGTCAAGGCAGCGGTCCAGAATGGTGCGGACCTCGAGCTCCAGGATCTCGCGCTCCATCTTGTACTGCTCGCCGGTCTTGTCGATGCGCAGGTTGCCCAGCATCATCTCCAGGTGACGGGCCATGCGCACGGCGTTGGCCATGCCTTCCTTGGTGGGGGTGCCCACGGCTTCGTCACGGCACTTCAGGATGGGGGTGTTGATGCCGGAGTAGATGGAGCTGATGGTGTTCCAGCAGATCATGGCCTCGGCCTCGTCCAGGCTCGGCGGCCAGGCGCCCAGGTACGGGAAGGAGGTGCTGGAGCAGCGGATGTCGGTGGGCAGGCCCAGCTTCTCGCGGTACTCGATGGACAGGGCCTCAGTCACGTCCATGGTGGCTGCGTCCTCGGCGAAGTGCATGTTCTGACCCAGCTCATAGGTGAACTGCTTCACGCCCTGAGCAGCGCCGATGAAGGTCTGGAAGATCATGACCAGGGCCTTCAGACCCGGGGAGTCATAGCCGGTCAGGTTGCAGGTCACATGCGGGGCGGTGTGGATGCCGGCCTCCTGGTACTTGGCAGCCAGGCGTGCCTCATACTGGACAATGCGGATTTCGTCCTCCAGGGGCTGGTTCTTGTCATGGGAGAACACTTCCTGCAGCGGACGGCAGTTGCAGGCGTTCCAACCGGATGCCAGGGCGAACTCGGAGGACAGACGGCCGTCCTCGTCGGTGGAGTTCATGGTGATGCCGGCATGCAGGGCCTTGCGGATCTCACGCGGGGCCTCCAGGCCGTAGGCCACGATGGGGAAGCCGTTGAGCATGGTCTTGCCGTCCTTGCTCTCCAGCGTGCGCTTCAGGCCGACCTCGGACATCTCGAAGTTGCACTTGCGGGTGTAGGAGTCGGTGAAGATGTTCCACACGCCGTGGGGCATCAGCGGGGACTCGGCCTCAACGTAGCTCATGCCCTCGATCATGAGCTCCTTGGTGGCCTGGCCGAACTGCGGCTGCAGGTTGTGATGGCCCTTCTCACGAGCCTCGTACTGCTTGTCAGCGTAGTTGCAGATGGCATGGTACTCGCGGGAGCTTTCGACGGTCTCCTCGAAGTTCTCGATCTGCTTGCCGGTCTTCCACTGGGGAAGGACCTCTTCGTTGCGGATGCGGAAGAACTCCTCATCATCCAGCATCACGTTGTAAACACGCTCACCCTTTCGAGCCATGGTTACCCTCCTTCTTTCGTACTTACTCAACCAAATCGTTGTTACAGTTCTTCAATTTCCTGGGGCGAAAGACCCGCTCGGCGGCCGAACACCACGCATTCGGCAATGCCGTTGCCGCCCAGGCGGTCAATGCCGTGCAGGCCGCCGCAGCATTCGCCCGCGGCATGCAGGCCGGCAATGGGCTTCCCCCACACGTCCAGCACGCGGGTCTGCGGATCGATGCGCAGACCGCCCATGCAGTAGTGGACCGACGGCCACTGGGCAATGGCGTAGAACCTGCCCTCCTCCAGGGGAATCATGGCCGACGTCATGGGCTTGCCGAACGCCGGGTCCTCCCCTGCCGCAATGGCCGCGTTGTGGGCCTCGATTTCGCCCACGAAGGTGGACGGATCGAAGCCCGCCGCCTCCGCCAGCCCGGCCAGGGTGTCGGACGCATGCGCCCGGCCGCTGCGGACCATGCGCTCCACGTCCTCGTCCCCAATGCCCAGGGCTGCGAAGATGCGGTCGTTCAGGATGGAGTAGCTGGGGCCTTCGCCGCTGCCGATCTGGGCGTTGGAAACCTGCTCGCGGGTTCCCAGCTCGCTGACGAAGCGCCTGCCCTCCTTGTTCACGTACACCAGGCCGTAACCCGTGCCGGAGAAGCACAGGAACGCGCCCTGGTCGATGCCGCCCGTCTTGGGGTTGGCGCAGGGGTACAGCTGCACGAACTCCATGTGGGACGTATCGGCGCCGATCTCCTTGGCAAAGCGGATGACCTCGCCGGTGGCACCCTTGTGGTTGGTGCAGTTGTAGGCAGCGGTCAGGCCGGGCTTGTAGGAGCTGCGCAGCTCCACGTCCGCGGCATAGCCGCCGGTGGCCACGACCACGCGCTCCTTGGCCTGGACGGCCTGGCGGCCGCCGTCGGCAAAGTCAACGCTCACGCCCACCACGGCGCCGGTTTCGCCCAGACGGTAGATGCCGTCCACGGCGGCCTTGCGCACTATGGTCACGTTGCCGCGCTGGCAGGCGAATGCCTCCAGCTTGTCCATGACCTGGGAGCCGTTGTCGGCCATCTGGTAGCTGCGGTAGGCGCTGTGACCGCCGATGCGAGGAAGGCTGTTGCGGAACTCGATGCCCGCGTCCACCAGCATGTCCAGGCCCGCCGGAGCCTCCTGGCACATGACCTCCACCAGCTCCTGGCTGCCGTAGCCGCCGCCGGCGGCCAGGGTGTCGGCCGCGTGGAGCTGCCAGCTGTCTTCGCCCAGGCCCAGCTTCTGGCGGAACTTCAGCTTGCTGTCCCAGCAGCAGTAGCCGCCGCCGGCAATGCGGGAGTTGCCGCCCGTGTAGGCCATCTTCTCCAGCACCACCACGGATTTCGCCCACGCACTGGCCTCATAGGCCGCAGCCAGGCCGGCATAGCCGGTGCCGATGACGACCACGTCGAAGGACTGGTCCCACTTCGGCTCGTTGCTGACGTAGGGCATCTTCGCTCCCCCTTTCCTCGCTCGCAGGCGCTTGGCGCCGGGTTCCTACTTGGTAATGAAGTCGAACAGCTCGTAGATGTCGTCCAGCTCGTCGACCTTCAGGCACATCTGGTAGATCTCGTCCGCACGCTCGTTGATGAACGGCTTGTTGGTGAAGTCCACGCAGTCGTAGAAGCGGCGCTTGAAGTCCTCGTCCACCAGCGGAGCTTCCTTGGTGCCCGGGGAGATGTCGGTCTTGCCCTCGTACACCGTGCCGTCCTTCATGTAGAAGGTCAGGTTGGATGCGTAGTGCGGGCGGGTGTGGTCGATGCTGGGATCGCACACGGTCTCGATCTTCTTGGCGAACTCCAGGACCTCATCGTCCAGGATCATCTCGGGCTCGAAGTGGGCCAGCTTGACCTCGCGGCGGATCAGAGCGTTGGCGATGCAGTACGGGGTGCCGAACTGTGCGTTGACCTTGGGGTTGTCGCCCAGCTTGAAGGTGCCGACCAGGTTGTAGCCGTAGGTGGGCAGGGTCAGGACAATGCGCTCCACGTCCTCTGCCTGGATGTTGTGCTCGTTCATCATGTCCAGGGTCAGCTGGGTGGAGCCCTGGGTCATGCCGCAGCTGGGGAACTTCTTGAAGCCCAGCATGGGGACGCGGGACGGGACCTCGCCCAGGTCGGCGAACTCGGCCTCGGCGCTGGTGCGGTCCATGGTGAACAGGTGATGGTAGCTGTAGACGCCGCTCAGGAAGTTGACCGGGCCGGTCAGGCCAGCCTGGGCCAGGCGAGCGCACTCAACGCCGGCCTGGGCAACCCAGCCCTCGATGATGCGGACGCCCAGGGCGCCGTCGATGTTGCACTGGAAGGAGCCGCCGCAGCGGTTGAAGGCCAGCGCCATGGTGTGCAGGGCGGTGTCGTAGTCCATGTCCAGGACCTTGGCAACGCCGGCGGCGCAGGCCATGGTCACGGCAATGCCGGTGGGATCGAATCCGTGGTAGTCCTCTTCCTCAAGGTTGAAGCGGAAGCCCATTTCGTCGCCCACGGCCAGGGCGGTCATGAACTGCTTGCCGGTCAGCTTCACGCCGTTTGCCTGGGCGGCTGCCAGGACGGCGGAGATCATGCCGGAGCCGGTGTGGATGCCGGGCTGAGCGTGGTCGCACACGTCCAGGGCACGGCCCATGACGCCGTTGACGAAGGCAGCCTGCTGGGCGGGAACCTTGCCGCCATGCACCAGCACGGTGGCCTCTTCCTTACCGCCCAGGTCCTTGGCAATCTGGACGACCTCTTCGCAGCCCACGTTGGAGCTGCCGGCGATGACGCAGCCCACG
The DNA here is from genome assembly GCA_030526515.1 of Coriobacteriia bacterium. Lineage (GTDB taxonomy): Bacteria > Actinomycetota > Coriobacteriia > Coriobacteriales > Eggerthellaceae > SUG1186. The sequence continues at coordinate 8,850 of JAUNCQ010000058.1, read as the reverse complement.
TACGTCAGGATCTGCTTCTTCAGGATGTCGATGTCCTTTTCGGACAGGTCCTCGTACTTGAAGTCCCTGATCCAATTGATGACCTTCTCTTCGACTTTCATGCACGTTTCCTTTCTTCTGGGGATATTGCGTGCTTCGTTCCAATAACCACGGTGGGCGAAACACCCGCCGCGGGCAGTGCCTTTGCTAGCAGCCGAACGAGCCCATGTGGCAGGCTGCGTGAGCGTTCAGGTCCTGGAACTCGTCCTGACCGCTCTGCTTGTGGATGTACTCCGCCACGTCAACGGCGCCGGTCTCCTCGCGGCTGACGGGAACCAGGTACTTCTTGGCAAAGCGCAGGGCCTCGTCCGGGTAGTCCTGGGAAAGCAGGCCCACTGCGTACAGGATGTAGTTCTTGTCCATGTAGAAGTTGGGGTTGGTGGGACGCAGGCTCTCCGGGTTGCGCAGGCTGTAGGTGGCAGCCGGCAGGACACGCTCGGGACGGCGGCCATAGCGGAAGATGCCGCCCACGCCGATCACGGTGGGAACCTCGGTCAGGTTCTTGCCGCGCTGGACCTCGACCTCGCCCATGGCCAGGGCCTCCATCTTCGCGGTGCCCGCATGGCGACGGACCGCCACGCTGGCCGCGGAGTATGCCAGCGCCACGTCGAAGGCCCATTCCTCGTCGGTCTGGGGCTTGTAGGACGTGTTGGCGCGCATGAACTTGGTGTACTCGGCCGGGTCAATGGCGTCGGCGTCAACCTCGGGCGCCAGGCGGCGCAGGTTATCGCGGATGCCCTCGGGGGTCACCAGCTCGCAGATGGTGTCGGAGTTCCAGCGAATGCCCAGGTCGCCTTCGACCGTGCGCTTGATCTTGCCCTCGGGCAGGCCGCGCATGACGGTGTTGGGGTTCACGGGCTTGTTTTCGCACACAGAGTGCACGTTGATGGTGGCGCCGCCGATCTCCAGCACCAGGACGCTGCCCACGCCCGCCTCGTGGCGGGAGCCCTCGGCCAGCAGGGTGGCCGCGTTCAGGGACGCCTTGGGGGTGGGAATGATGTCACGGCCGATGAACTCGGCTGCATGCTCCAGGCCCTTGGCCTTGGTGATGTGCTTCACGAAGATCTGGCGGATGACCTCCTGCGCCGGCTCCACGCACACCTGGGAAACCTCGGGCAGGACGTTGTCGGCCAGGTAGTACTGCTTGCCGCCGGCCTCCAGGATGTCGGCCACGTCGTCCTGGACGGACACGTTGCCGCAGACCAGCACGGGGCAGTCGATGTTGGAGTTGGCCAGCATCTGGGCGTTGTGCAGGATGGTGGCCTTGTTGCCGCCGTTGGTGCCGCCGGCCAGCATGATGATGTCGCAGTTGCGCTCCTCGATCTGGCGGATTTCGCCCTTGGAAAGCTCAAAGCCGTAGCCGCCGACCACCTTGGCACCTGCGCCCAGGGCCGCGCGCTGGGCGGCTTCCAGGGTCAGGGACGGCACCAGGCCGATGGACACCATGTTCAGGCCGCCGGCCGCAGACGAGCAGGCGTACTTGTCGAAGTAGTCCTCGGGCGCCAGGCCGGTCTGCTCCTGCAGCTTGTCCAGCGCCTTGTTCATGCCAATGCGCACGTCGTTTTCAATGGTGGTGGAGTCCTGGGCCGTGCCCAGCAGCTCGCCGCCCTCGATGTCAATGGCGGTCACCTTGGTGTAGGTGCTTCCGAAGTCGATCAGCAGAATGGGTTTCATGTGTTCCTACCTTTCAACATGCTCTCTGCGTGCACTGGATCCCCGGTGGATTGGAAGGGTAAAGGCGCTCGAAGAGCCGGGCTCCCGGGGAGAAGAGCCCGGCTTGCTCAGGAGAGAAAACGACCACTCAGGCCGAGCGCCTGAATAGCTACGTTCGTATTCGGTTGGACAGGTGAAGTACGGGGGCAAAGGCGACGTACATGAATGACCTGCTCTCCTCTACGTGCACGGAGCCCGCGGCCCCGTGCTATGAGAGCGATACGCGTCGCTGCCCATGCGGTCGGATCCGGCCCGTATTCTGGCTTGGCGCCTGGGCTTTTGCCCTGACCGAACCTGCCTTCCCAGTCTCCCAGTGGCTGCGGCGCCGGGCGCCGCGCGGTTCGGTCGCGCTATCACAGCTGCGGTACAGCGCAGGATTCGCACCTGCTTCCCGTCGTCACGCAGACGACATGGCCAAGATCCGCTTGACTGAGCATCAGTTTATGCAAGTTTTAACCAAGCGTCAATTGATTTTTAGCTTTTGTTCGTACATTATGTAACAAAAGTTAATCGCATGGGCGAAAGGAAAGGCCATGGACCTGCAGGCGCTGCCGCTGCTCCAACATATGTACAGTGATGGCCGCAGCGCCCTGTCCCGCCCTCCCCTGCGCCGCGCCGACGGCAGTCCCCTGCCGCAGCGCTTTGCCCTGTGCTTCATGAGGAGTGCGCTGGATGACTACGTGAGGGAGCGGGGGCTTTCGCCCGCTTGCGTCCATGAGTCCGAGACCGCCGACTTCCCCATATTCGTGGAACGGGTGAACGACGTGGAGGTGGGCCTGGTCCACGCTCCCGTGGGCGCCCCGGCGGCGGCCATCCTGCTGGACCGGCTCATCGATTCCGGCGCGACCCGGGTCATCAGCTGCGGCGGATGCGGCGTGCTGGAGCCGGTGGACTGCGGCGTGATCGTGATTCCCACCCGCGCCCTGCGGGACGAGGGCACGTCATACCACTACGCGGCCCCTTCGCCCGCCATAGACCTTGACCCGTCCATGGTCGACGTGATCCTGCGGGCCCTGGACGAGCATGAGGTACCCTGCCGCACGGGCATGACGTGGACCTGCGACGGCTTCTTCCGGGAGACCCCGGGGCTCATCCGCCAGCGCCGCGAACAGGGCTGCCTGGCCGTCGACATGGAGGTTTCCGCCCTGGCGGCGGTGGCCCGGTTCTACGGGATCGGCTACGGCGCCATCCTGTACAGCGGCGACAGCCTGAGCAATCCGGACGCCCACGAGCATCGGGACTGGATCAGCAACCATACGGCTCGTTCAATTTCCCTGGTCCTGTCCCTGCGCGCAATCTCGTATACTAATACCTAAAGTACTACTGAGGATCGATTTGGACTGGAGAGAGATATGACTAAGGAACATGACGAAATCGTCGACGAGGAGACCCTTCCCGCCGACGCAGACAAGGTGACCCAGGCCGAAATGGCCGAGGCCCTGATCGAAGCGGAGGAGCAGGAGATCGAGCAGAAGGCCAAGGAGCGCAAGATCGACCCCAAAGAGGTCAAGGCCCAGGAAACCCTGGACAAGCTCATGCAGAAGTTCCGCGGCTACCGCGTGGTCTGCGTGGCGCTGGGCCTGGTGGCCTTCGGCCTGATGATCGCCTCCATGGTGCTGTACCGCAACGGCAGCATCGACGAGGCCATGCAGAACACCCTGCTGTTCTTCGGCGTCATCGCGGTGGGCATCATGATGTTCTTCGTCATGGCCCGCGTCCGTCCCCTGAAGGAGGACATCCGCACCTGGAACGACGTGCTGGTGGACATCCAGAACTCCCCCAGCAAGAAGGCCCTGTCCCGCAAGGTGCTGCCGCCTGAGCCGGACAGCCTGAACCGCAAGAAGTACCCCATGACCGCGGAGTACCTGCACTACCGCCTGTACTGGCGCATCTGCATCACCCTTGCCGGCGCCTGCTGCGTGGTTCCCATGATCCTGATCCGCGTCATGCAAGACGCCATGGTGCCCGCCGTCGTGCTGCTGTGCCTGGCCTACGTGCTGATCTTCGTGGCCAACCACATTGACCGCAAGTACATGAAGCCCATCCGCGAGCAGGAGAAGGCCCGCCAGGCCAAGGCCCGCATGGCCTACAAGAAGAAGAACCGCAAGGCAAACCTTGCGTAATTCCTAGCGGCGCCCACCGGGGCGCCGCTTCCATACAGGGGGATAATTCATTAGGAGGATACTCTCATGGGAGTGGAAACTGCCCTGAGCCAGATGATCGTGCTCTTCTTCGGCATCATCGTAGGATTCGTCGCGTACCGCATGGGCATCCTGGACGACAAGGGCTGCAAGTCCGTCACCGGCCTGGTCATGAACATCACCCTGCCCTGCTTCATCGTGCTGTCGGGTCTGACCTCCACCCACGCCACCAGCGGCCCTGACATGCTGAAGTACTTCGGCGTATCCGTGACCTGCTACTGCATTGCCGCCATCCTGGGCCTGCTGGCATCCCGCCTGCCCTTCTTCGAGCGCAAGGACATGCGCCTGTGCGCCTTCATGACCACCTTCGGCAACACCGGCTTCATCGGCCTGCCCTTCATCGGCGGCATGTTCGGCGCCGACGCGGTGCTCTACGCCACTGTGTTCAACCTGCCCTTCAACCTGCTGGTGTTCTCCATTGGCGTGTACCTGGTGTCCGACGGCAGCTCCGACGTGAAGATCAACCCCCGCATGTTCGTGAACCCGAACTTCGTGGCATCGCTGATCGCCATTGCCTTCTACCTGCTGGGCGTGACCCTGCCCGAGCTCCCCACCAGCTGCCTGAGCACCATCGGCAGCGCCACGGTGCCCCTGTCCATGATCATCACCGGCGCCACCCTGGGCAAGGAAACCCCCAAGGACGTGTTCACCAACCCGGGCCTGTACCTGCTCAGCGCCATCAAGATCGTGGCGGTGCCGCTCATCTCCTTCGCCCTGCTGACGGCGCTCATCCCGGACCCCACCATGGTGCGCATCGGCACCCTGCTCATGGCCATGCCCATTGCCGCCAACGCCACCATGCTGTGCATCCAATACGGCGGCAACGACCGCATGGCCTCCCGCGGCGTGTTCCTGTCCACGCTGTTCTCGGTGGCAACCATCCCGCTGTTCGTGGCATTCATTGGCTAGCCCGTCGAAAGGACTCACATGAGCAACCCGCCCTTCGACCCCGCCCTGCTGCAGTACCTGACCAAAGAGCCGGCCAAGGTCCTGCCCTACCAGGTCACCTCCCAGCAGGTCACCGTGCCGGTGTCCCGCATGCTGGAGGAGTTCGTGAACCCGGCTTTCGGCGACTACTGCAAGGACTGCTCCTGCTTCGGCACCCGCTGGTCCTGCCCGCCCCATGACTGGGACGTGGCCGAGCGCTGGCAGCAGTTCCAGTCGGTGACGCTGTTCCTGGACCAGCTGCTGTTCACGGACCAGGCCCGCGACTTCATTGCGGAGCACGGCATGACCCCTGATCAGGTGGACGAAAGCAAGACCGCCACCATGACCTACGCCAAGAACATCCGCGACGAGCAGCTGCTGCAGCTGGAGGCCACCACCCCCGGCAGCCTGGCCGTGAGCCCGGGCACCTGCCGCCGCTGCAATCCCTTCCCCTGCAAGCGCGCCCAGGGCATTGCCTGCGACTCCCCCAAGGTCCGGGAATCCTTTTCGTCCTACTGCGGAGACGTCACGGCAATCTGCCAGGAGCTGTTCAACATTCCCCTGAAGTGGGCCAAAAAGGGCGAGCTGCCCGAGTATTATGTATTGGTCGGCGCCCTTCTGCGTAAGGAGCCCGCACCCGAATAGCCCAGGTGACGGCGGCTTCGGACTGAAATTTCGTCCCCTGGCCCTGCACCTGCGAACACAAGAAAGCGAACGATCACATGAGCCCTTCCCTAACCAACGCGTTCAAGAACCTGGACACCAAGAAGGCCTGCCCGCTGTGCGGCGGCGAAGGCGTGCCCCTGGTGGATGCCGTCGTGGTGGCCGGCCAGCCGCTGTGCCGCCGCTGCGCCACCAAGGTCAGCATGGAGCCCTCTCGCCTGGCGGACCTGACCCAGGAGCAGCTGGAGGAGCACCTGGCGTATCGCAAGCAGAACATGCAGAAGCTGCAGGGCTTTGCCGACACCTACGAGTGCCCGCTGTTCGGCGAGGACTTCGAGCTAGCGTCGCTGCTCATTGACGAGGCCGCCGGCACCTTCATGATCTCCGGCATCCCCAACCCGCCGGTGTTCAGCCTGGAGCAGATCACCGAGGTCACGTACCAGGAGGACGACCGGGTGATCCGCCGCGTGTGGAAGGGCGGTCGCGAGGAAGGCTCCAGCGTCATGAACGACCTGGTGGAGTATGACAAGGACTACGACGCCATCGACTACACGCTGAACTTCTTCCTGCGCCTGGACATTGGCAAGAAGTGGCGCAAGAAGCTCCCCCACGACCTGACCCTGAAGATCAAGCTGAAGGACGACCCGTACTGGAACGAGTACGTGGTGCGCACCGATGCACCCACCTACCACAATCAGCAGGCGGAGCGTTATGTGAACGATTACAACCGCGCTACCGGCGGCTTCCTGGAGGCCGTGGACACGCTGGAAAGCTATCTGAACGCTTAGGGTCAGCCTTCCGCCCTTCCTTCCGGCAGCAGCTTGGGGAGCACGTCCACCAAGCGGGCGAAGGGCGTGCAGTCGCGCAGGGACCAGCGGCCATCGTCGCAGTGAGCTTCCGCAACGTAGCCGCCGCAGTAGGTGGCACGCCAGTCGTGGAAGCTTCCGGGCTCGTCGGCCAGCTGGTGGAAGCAGGCCATGATGGTACCGCCGGAAGCGACCACCACCGCGCCGGGCTCGCCAGCTGCGCGGGCCTGGTCCAGCACCTGCTGGAGCGCCTGGGATGCGCGTTCCTCGAAGTCAGCGCGGCTTCGCCCCCTGGAGCTGCCACCTCACGATCGGAGGCCAGCCACTGCTGGTATGCGGGATCATGGGCAAGGTCGTCATAGCCCTTGCCGTCGAAGTCTCCGAAGTCGATTTCCGTCAGACCGGGGACCACCACCTGCTCCGCTTCCGGGAACAGGATCCGAGCGGTTTCCCGAGCGCGCTCCAAGGGCGAAACGTACACCCGGGTGATGGCGCCGGCAAGGCCTGCGGCCGCCACCTCCACGGAAGCCATGTGCGCGGCCTCCCGCCCCTGCAGGCACAGGGGCTCGTCCGTGCGGCCCAGGTACCAACCCCTCAGGTTGCCTGCCGTCTGGGCATGCTTGATCACAATCAGCGACATATGGCCAGTTTCACTGGCAGTGTGGGCGAAGGACATAGCGCTCTTCCTTTCTCCCGGCAACAAAACACATTGCGTAGCATATGTTACAGATATTCCGTGCATATATTGCTAAAATTAGCTGTATATACAAACTGTAAGGTCGCGATATTCGGTTAGCCGTATCGTAGCGCAGGAAAGGAAGATTGCCATGGCCGTTTCGGGAAAACGCAAGTATCCGTTCTTCACGCATCCCGAGTGCGAGTACTTCCCGTGCCATGAGGGCGTGGATCCGGAAAGGTTCAACTGCGCCTTCTGCTACTGCCCGCTCTACGCCCTGGGTGACAAGTGCGGCGGCAAGTTCACCTACACGGACTTCGGCATCAAGGACTGCACCAACTGCACCCTGCCCCACCAGGGCGATGCCGGCATTGCGCTGGTCAACAACCATTGGTTCGAAATCATGGAGATGACGCGCAAACCCCCGCAACAGCAGCAGTAGAGGCTGCCCATAGGTCTATCATGTGGGGCGAAAACGGATACGGCTTCGCGAGCCACCGAAGGCCCTTTTCCACCTGGCGTACGGAAGGCTGCGCAGCTTCTTCCGTACGCCAGGTGGAAAAGGGCCTCCCCCGCGTCTCGGAAAGGATAGACCTATGTGCACCGCCATCAGATTCACCGACGCAGAAGGCAGCCTGTATTTCGCCCGCAACCTGGACTGGTGCTGCGGCTACGGCGAAAAGGTGGTGCTGACGCCGACGGGAGTTCGCCCGGTGTCCCCGCATGGGGCCATCGACGAGGTTGCGTACCCGGTGATCGGCATGGGCATTCCCGCGGGAACCACGCCGCTGTACTACGACTGCGCTAACGACCGCGGCCTGGCGGTGGCGGGCCTGAACTTCCCCGGCTACGCTCGCTACGAGGAATCTCCCGTGGAGGGCAAGGTCAACGTGGCCGCCTTCGAGTTCCCGCTGTGGATCGCGGGCCAGCATGCGTCCGTTGACGAGGTCGAGCAGGCCCTGGCCAACGTGGCCATCGTAGGCACGCCGCTGACGCCGGACATGCCCGCCAGCTACCTGCACTGGATCATCGGCGATAGCCAGCGCAGCATCGTGGTGGAGTACACCGACCAGGGCATGCAGGTCTTCCACGACGACTTCGACGTGCTGGCGAACCAGCCGGGCTTCGGCTACCACGCGGAAAACGTCCGCAGCTACCTGAACGTCACGCCCAAGGCGCCCACCGGCGTGCAGTGGGGCGGCGTGTCCCTGGAGCCCTACGGCTGCGGCGGCGGCATGCGCGGCCTGCCGGGCGACTACTACTCCCCGTCCCGTTTCGTCCGCGCGGCATACCTGAACGCTCACTACCCGGTGCAGAACACAGAGCCCGCGAACGTGACCCGTATGTTCCGCACCCTGGAGGGCGTGAGCATGATCGAGGGCGCCGCCCAGATGGCCGACGGCCAGCTGGAGCGTACCATCTTCACCAGCGGCTTCTCCGCCCGCACCAACACGTACCACTACAGCACCTACGAGGACCCCACCCGCCGCGCCTTCAGCATGGCGGACTACCCCGCAACCGGCACCGAGCTGGTGGTCTGCGAGTAGCCCTCGAGCCGAGAGGGGACACGGCACCTCCGCCCCGTCCCCTCGGCGCCCCAAATCGTTCCCACTCCGCCTGCGGCTCTTATGCGAACGAAATATTCGTTCGCAAAGTCGGAAGCCCCAATGTGCGAACGCATTGGTCGTTCGCACATTGGGGGTATTCGGCCCAAACTGCCCCAAACCCCCTATTGTGCGAACGACTTTTGCCCCTCAGAGCGTTCGCACTAAGTCAAGTCCCGATTAGTGTGTAAATTCTTCTGGCCTCGCCGTTCCTTCCCTTC